>JBPCPB010000082.1:0-3144 GCA_050999735.1 Thermomicrobiales bacterium
GACTCCTTTTTTCGAGGGGGGAGTGGGGTTTCCATCTTGTTTTTGGCGACCGGGAGACGCAGGCGGAACCCCACGCTACCTTGCTCAGATGAAGAGTGGCGCGAGCACGAGCGTTAGTGTGGCAAGCAACTTGATGAGTACATGCAACGACGGCCCGGCGGTGTCCTTGAAGGGATCACCGACCGTATCACCGACGACCGAGGCCGCGTGCGGGTCACTGCCCTTGCCGAGCACCCTGCCGTCCGCATCGCGCAATTCGCCCGCCTCGATAAATTTCTTGGCGTTATCCCACGCGCCACCGCCATTGTTCATGAGATTCGCCATCAGAATGCCGCCCATCGTGCCGACAATCAGCATACCTGCCGCGCCCTCGGCGCGCAGAAGCAGGCCGATCGCCACCGGCATGAGTACGGCCAGCGCGCCCGGCGCGATCATCTCACGTAGCGCGCCACGCACCGAAATATCCACGCAGCGCGCATAATCCGGTATCTCAGTGCCCGCCATAATGCCCGGTTTTTCGCGCCACTGGCGGCGCACCTCGCTGATCATGTCCTGCGCCGCGCTCCCGACCGCGCGGATCGCCAGCGACGAGAACAGGAAGACGAGCATCAGGCTGAGGAAGCCGCCAATGAAGACCTTCGGCTGTGCCAGGTCAACAATGTGCGACTGCACCCACTGCGGGCTGTTCGGCGCGTACCCGCGCGATTCCGCGACGACGTCCAGGTAGGCGGAGAAGAGCAGGAAGGCGGCGAGGGCAGCGGAGCCGACCGCGTACCCCTTCGTGAGCGCCTTCGTCGTGTTGCCGACCGAGTCCAGCGCGTCCGTCACATCGCGCACGGACTCCGGCTGGTTGCTCATCTCAGCGATGCCACCCGCGTTATCGGTGATGGGGCCGAAGGTATCCATCGCGAGGATGTACCCCGCGCTCATCAACATGCCGACCGTCGCGCAGGCCGTCCCAAAGATGCCATCCTGCAACGTGTTGCCGGTGACGTGTGTGCGCGTGCCGAGGAAGAAGGCGCCGCCAATCGCCAGCGAGATCGTGATCGCGGGCATCGCGGTGGACTCCATCCCGATGGCGAGGCCGGAGATGATGTTCGTCGCGGAACCCGTGCGCGACGCCTCAGCGATTGTGCGCACCGGCCGGTAGTTGCCCGCCGTGTAGAACTGCGTGATGTAGACAAAGGCAATCGAAGCCGCGATGCCGATCAATCCGGCGAGCGCGAAGTAGAACCACTTATCGCCGACATTGAAGATCGTGCCGTCCGCATTCTTCCGTGAGGTGTTGTGGAAGAGCACGTACGTCACGAAAATCATGAAGATCACTGAGAGGCCGGCCACCACATAGTAGCCGCGGTTGAGCAGGCCGAGCGCATCGGTCGCCTGCGCCGATGGCCGGACGAGCACGACGCCGATAATCGAGGCAAGCAGGCCGAACGCGGTAATGACGAGCGGGAAGATGATCCAGTTGTCGTTGTTCGTGATCGTCGCGAGCGCGACGCCGAGAATCATCGCGCCGACGACTTCCGCCGCCGTGGACTCGAAGAGGTCCGCGCCACGCCCGGCACAGTCACCGACGTTGTCACCGACGAGGTCAGCGATTACGGCCGGATTGCGCGGATCATCCTCCGGGATGTTCGCCTCCACCTTGCCGACAAGGTCCGCGCCAACGTCCGCCGCTTTGGTGTAGATACCGCCGCCGAGTTGAGCGAAGAGGGCGACGAATGACGCGCCGAAGCCATAGCCGACGATATAAAATGGTGCGTCGCGCGGGCCATCCGTGATGCCGGTCGCGGCGAAGAGCGCAAACATGCCCGTCACACCAAGCAGCGAGAGCGCGATGACGAGCAGCCCGGAAACCGCGCCGCCATGAAAGGCTGCGGTGAGCGCCGCGCCGAGGTTTTTGCGCGCCCCGGCGGCCGTCCGCAGATTCGAGCGCACGGCGACGTTCATGCCGATGAAGCCCGAGACGCCGGAAAGGGCCGCACCAACCAGGAACGCGAAGAAGGTCAGCAGCGCGTGCTTCCCTGGATGCTGGTCGTGCTTCGTGATGAAAAAAATCAGGACGGAGATGACGATGGCGACGAGGCCGGCGATGCTGAAAATCGTGCGGTATTGCCGGTTGAGGTAGGCGCGTGCGCCGGTCAGGATGCGTCCCGCGACATCCTGCATTTCCGGTGTGCCACTGTCACTCGCGAGCACGCCTCGAGCCAGCGAGATCGCATACAGAACCGCCAAAATGCCAATAACGGGAACTGTCCATACAAGCCAGCTCACGCACTCCCCTCCTCACGGCCCCGATGCCGAGCCGCACCCATAAAAAAGACCGCCAGACGTTGAAGGGTCGGCCTATCCGCCGAGCAGACATGAAGGCGCGCGGCACGTTCCCCCGGCCGCAGCGCGGACGCGAGTGTACCATTCACTGCTTTTCGCCGCAATGCTCTCGTGTCCGTACAGAGCGCGTTCGATGTCTGTGCGCAATCGCCGGATTCAGTGCCGTGATATGGGCAGGCCGGTAGAGCAGGCTTCAGCCTGCTCCACCGAAGTGAACAACCTTTACGCGGACCGGTCAGAGGGTATCGGCAGTGGGAGATTGCGGGGGATCTGCTGCGGACTGTGGTACCGTCGCCGCCTCGTTCTCCGGTTCAATATGGATGACGATGTCGGTTTGGGGCAGCGCATCGGTGATCTCGTCTTCGAGATGGGTGGAGAGATCGTGCGCCGCCGCGACGGAGAGATCACTCGGTACAACGAGGTGCAAGTCCACCGCATGGCGGCCACCGACGTGGCGCGTGCGGAGATCGTGGTACTCGATGAAGTTCGCGGCGTGATCGTCGAGGACCGTGCGGATGGTCCGCTCCTCGTCGTCGGGGAGCCGGTAATCCATCAAGCCACGAACGGCGCCAAGCAGCACGCGGATACCTGCGACCGCGATGAAGCCCGATACGATGATGCCGACGATCGGGTCCACCGCGTGCCGTCCCGTCACCCGGACGACAATCAACCCCAGCACAACGCCCGTCGCCGTGATGACGTCCGTGCCGAGTTCGCTGCCTGTCGCCTCCAATGCGGGCGAGCCTTTCGACAGAGCAGCCCGCAAGAGATGGCGCGAGCTCGCGATATTGGTCCCTGCTGCCGCTGCCA
>JBPCPB010000123.1:0-11663 GCA_050999735.1 Thermomicrobiales bacterium
GGGGGGGGGAGGGGGGGGGGGGGGTGTTGGGGTGGGGGGGGAGGGTGGGGTGGGGGGTTGGTGGGGGGTGGCGATCTTTCCCCACCAGGCCTTTCTCTGTTGAACTGCGTACGTCCTACCGGTATCAGGTGCAATCAACTCGTATAGAGCGGCCCGACGACGCCCGTCGCGGCCATCGCGGCGCGGCTGACATCGCCGATCACTTGCTCGCCGACATGCTGATCGGGACAGTTTTCGCAATAGACGGCGATAATCAGGCGACCGTTCGGCGCGAGAATAAATCCGGCATCGTTCGTCACGCCCGTTACCGAGCCGGTCTTCGATCCCCAGCGGATCGCACCGTTCTGTGGGAGATAGCGGGAGATGCGGCCGTGATTCTGCTGCTTTTCGAGCATGCCGATCATCGCGTCGCACGATGCCCGCGACGCCGCCTCGCCGTCGAGGATCGTCCGAATCGCCTCGGCGTAATCGTTCGGTGTGGCGAGATTCTCCTGCTCATCCGCATTCGCCGGGCGACCCTTCATCTCGCGCCCAAGCAGCGAATTCTTCATGCCGATGTCGCGCATCGTCCGGTTGACTGCGTCCATCCCGGCCATGCGGATGAGGATGTTCGTCGCCATGTTGTCACTGATCGAGATCATCAGGTAGATGAGATCGTTGAGCGTCAGTTCGATGCCCTGGTGGAGATTGAGCAGCACGCCGCTGCCCGGCGTCATATCCGCCTCGGACGTGACATGACGGTCATCGAGGGATCGTTTTCCCGCGTCAATCTGGCGGAAGATCTCCACCATAATCGGGATTTTCACCGTACTCGCCGCGCCGAACTTCCGATCACCGTGATGCGACCAGCGCGCGCCATCCGGCCCGATCAGTGAGACACCGACCGTCCCGCTCTCGCTCGCCTCGGCGACGACTTCCTCAACCATGCTCCAGTTCGTCATACTTTTTGCCATGCGCCCATCCCTCCGCTTGGTACCGCGCCGCTCGGTCATTATATTCGCACATAATCCGGTGGAAAGAGCGCGCGCCGCCGCGTCAGTAACCGGGCGAAGTGGTAGACGACGAAGATTTCGAGCGCGAACGGCAGATAGCCGCTATAGCCGAGGATTGGCATTTCGAAGACCTTGCCGAACCCGACATAAGGGACGGTGTAGTACCACTTCGGCAGCGACCAGTAATTCCACATCTCCCAGAAGAACCCGCAGATCAGCCCGGCAGCCATCAGGCGCACGATGCGTGCGAACGACCGCGCGCGGAGTAGCCCGATCATGCTCGGCTCGCCGCAGCGATTGTTGATCGGATCGAGGATGAGCAGCAGCGAGAGCCAGAGGAACGGGAAGCACTGACGCGGGAAAATGAGGGAGAGCGCGAGCGTCCCGATCCCGACGGCGATCAGCGCGACGGCAGCCCACGCGGACAATCGCGCCACCGGCCTGACCGCGTGTGCGCCGCCACCGAACGCACCGAGCAGTTCCGCGACGCTGAGCACGGCAGGAATGACGGTGCTGAAGGCCAGCGAAGCCCAGAAAATGTAGGCAGCCGCACTGTAGTGATGCGGAGTGAGGTAATGCCAGTTACCCACGTAGCGGTTCAGCCGCTCGAAATACCACCAGAAGGGCGCGGAGACAACGAACAAGGCGACGAACGTGCGATGGCTCCGCCGCCAGAGCGACGTGCCGCTCCGCGCCTCCGTCAGCGCGTCCACGATGAGGATGAAACCGAGCCAGAGCGGAAAGAACGAATAATGCGCGAGCGGCCCGACGCGCGTCCACGCGCTGACCCACGCGACCGCGTTCAGGGCCGCGCCGATGATGAAGCGGGACAGCCATTGCGCCGGTACGATGGGCGATGTTTTCCGCGATGTTGGTCGTTCAATCTCCGTTTGCATGGTGCGTTTCATCCCCGGACCTGTGTTAAATGCCTGCGACAGTGTGTATCCGCATGGATCATGCCGCCTCGCGGTGGATGCTACGAGTGGTGGCGACGTTTCCCATGTGATCGCTGACGCGCTTGGATTCGCCGCCCGCGCCGCCGTTTCCGTGCCCCTTCTTCGAGTTGCTCAGCAACCTCTTCCAGCGTTGGTATGCACCAACGCGGTACAGCCTGATACCGATTGGTTGGCGCGCATACTGACTTGACCGCCCCGATCAGGTGTATAGCTGCGAACGCAGAGTACAAACACGCCGAGCGTGACAATCAGAGCGCCAGGGAAGGTGACGATGTCGGGCGCGCCCGCCGCTGGCGCGATGAGAATCACGAGTAATCCAACGAGCATCGCGAGGACGAAAAATCCGCAGCCAGCGACAACTCGGTCCACTCGTACCTCCGATAAGGAAATGCCCCAACCGCGCTCGTATGCTCTTTCGCGATAGCAATGTCGCGATACCGGGCGTTGCGATGGTTTCGTAGGGGCGATTCGTGAATCGCCCTCTCATGATGGCTGGGCGCTTTGGGAAGATGGCGATGATCCAGGGAGGGCGATTCACGAATCGCCCCTACAACGCGATACCAATCGAGGCGTCACGGCAAGCCTATCGTGAACGGGTATTATTTATGTCGCTCGAACCAATCAATGATCCGCTGGAGGCGATCCACGCGGTGGAGCGGGCCGCCGTCGCGGCTCATGCCGTGCGGCTCCTTCGGATAGCGGACGAGTTCGGTCTCGACACCGAGTTTGTGCAGCGCGTTGTAGACCTGCTCCGCCTGATCCATCGGGCAGCGGTGGTCTTCTTCTTCGTGCTCGATGAAGAGCGGCGTATGGCAGTGCGCGATGTGTGTGATCGGCGAGTTGCGCGCGTAGACATCCGGCTTCTCCCACGGCATGCCGCCGAAGTAGTCGCCCAACCACAACGTGCCGGTATCATCCACGAGCGCCAGCGTTGTCAGATTGGAGACGCACCGCTGCGTCGCGGCAGCGCGGAAGCGGTCGGTATGCGTGACGAGCCAGTCTGTCATGTAGCCGCCATACGAGCCGCCCGTCACGTAGAGGCGGTCGGTATCAATGTAACCCTGGGCGATGACGTAATCAACGGCGGCCATGACATCCATCGTTGGCTTCGTGCCCCAGTCCTGATAGATGCTCGTGCAGAACGCTTCGCCGTATCCCTGCGAACCGCGCGGGTTGCAATAGACGACGACATACCCTTGCGCCGCGAAGTACTGGAACTCGTGGAACCAGCCGACGCCATACGTCCCGGCCGGGCCACCGTGGATTTCGAGCAGGAGCGGATATTTCGTGCCGGGATCGAAACCGGGCGGCTTGACGATCCAACCCTGAATCTGCTCGCCCGTGCCATCCCCGGCGGGCAGCCAGAACTCTTCGCGCCCGCTCGGCTCGCGCTCGGAGAGGATGTCCACGTTCAACTGCGTGCGCTGGGTGGCGCTCCCGCCGCGCAGCGACAGTGTGTACAGCTCGCCCGGATTCGTTGGCGTGGACGCGCCATAGGCGAGGGTCGCGCCATCGCGCGAAATATCCCAGCCCGCGATGGCGTGCATACCCTCCGTCACTTGCGCCGCGTCGCCACCGCTGGCAGGAACGCGCCAGACCTGCGTCGTGCCATTGATCGCGGCGAGAAAATAGAGATCATCGCCGACCCACGCGGGCTGGCGACGGTCGTTCGCGCCCGTGTCGGACATGACGCCGGAACCAATGGAGCGGTCAAAATCGGTGACGAGCGCGAGCGCGCCGCCAGTGGCCGGCACCGTCCAGAGGCGGTCATTCGTGCCACCCTTCGCCGGATACGTGTGGCCGACGACGGCGAGCGTCTGTCCGTCCGGCGACCATGCCGGGCTGCCATACGCGCCATCGTGCGGCGTGATTTGCGTCAACGCGCCCGATGACACGTCAACCGTCCAGACATCGGGGCGACGGTCATGGTCTTCATTTTCGCCGCGGTTGGAGGCGAAGGCGATTTTCGTGCCATCCGGCGACCAGGCGATCTGGCCGACGCCCATCGTGCCGCTCGTCACCTGTCGTGCCTCGCCGCCGTCAGACGGTATCACGAACAATTGCTTGCGTGTATGGTCAAAGAAGCCCTCGCCGTCGTATTTGTACTTGGCGCGGGTGATGATCCTTGGCTTGTCGGTGTCATCCTTGTACTCGACGTTCTGGACCGGTTCGGGGAGCGATGGCACCTTGCAGAGAAAAGCGATTGTATCGCTGTCCGGCGACCAGAGCGGTTCGGACGCCGCGTGATCGTCGTCGGTGGTCAGCCGGCGCGCTTCGCCACCGTTCGCGACATCGAGGACGAAGATCTGTCCCTTTGTTCCGCGATCCGAGACGAACGCGATCCGCGTGCCGTCGGGCGACCAGGCGGGGTTTGAGTCCTTCTTTTCTCCGCTCGTCACCTGACGGGCGTCGCCATCTGTGGTCGGAATGATCCAGATGCTCGCGCGATTGCGATTTGCCTCGCCATCGGGCTGTGTCACGGTGCAGGCGATCCGCGATCCGTCCGGCGAGAGCGTGACGTCATCAACGAAGCGCAAGCGAAAGAGATCCGTCGCGGTGATTCCGCGCGTGCGTGCCGGTGCGGCAGCAGACATACCATCATTCCTTTCCGTTGGCGTATGATGCGCCAACATCGTCATCACACCATGCGCGATACTATACCAAAGAGTGCCGATGCGAGTTCGTGAGGTGCGTAGTGGAACCGATGCCTGTCGTCTCGCCTGTGCCCGCCGACGCTGCTGCCTGGTGGTGGCGGGCGCGCGGATACGTGCGATTAATCCATCCATTTCCGGTCGCGATGAATGCCGTCGCTGCCGTCGCCTTCGCGCTGCTCGCCGCGCATGGATGGCCGGGAGCGCGCGCGCTTATCGTCATCACCGCAGCGATTATCGGCTCGCAGGCGACGGTCGGCGTTGTCAACGACCTGCGCGATCGCGACCTCGACGCGGCCGCGAAGCCGGAGAAACCGCTGGTCTCCGGGCGCGCGACTGTCCGTGGCGCGGCGTGCGTCGGTGTCGTCGCGCTTATTCTGGCGCTTGTTGCGGGCGCGGCGCTGGGGCGATGGTCGTTGCTCTTTGTGCTCGCGATGACGGCGGCTGGGTTGGTCTATGACCTCTGGCTGAAGCGCACGGCGCTCTCATTTCTTCCCTACATCTTCGGATTGCCGATCCTGCCGATCTGGGCATGGCTCTGCGTGCGAGACGCGCCGCCGCGTCTCTGGCTCACCTATCCGCTCGGCGTGCTCGTCGGCTTCGGCCTCCATCTCGCCAATGCCTTGCCGGACGCCGAACGGGACGCCGCGGGTGGTGTTCGGGGCATCGTCCAAGTCGTGGGGGGGCGGGCCGCGCTGCTCCTCTGCCTGACATCATTCGCGCTCACCATTCTCATCGTGGCCGTGCTGACGGTGGCGCGGCGCGACGCGGTAGTGATTGGCATGATAAGCGGCGCGGTGACGCTCCTGCTTGGGGCGGCAGCGTCTGCTATGATGGGGCCGACGATGCGGACGCTGCAACGGAACTGGGGATTGCTGATTGGGTGCGCGATCGGCATCGCGGCGGCATGGTTGCGCGCACTCTCCTAGGGGGCAGATGACGCACGTCACCGTCACGGAACGCTGGCAGGTGTGGAATGGGCTGCGGTATCGTGTCTGGGAGCGCCCTGTGCCGGGGATCGCCGCGCCGCCGCTTGTACTCATTCACGGCTATGCGGCATGTGTCGAGCAGTGGGGCCGCTTCATCCGGGACATTGGGCCGGATGTGCCGGTCTACGCGCTCGACCTCGTCGGGTTCGGCGAGGCGAGTAAACCACGCGATGCGGTCTATGGCCGCGCATTTTACCTCGCGCAATTGGAGCACTTTCGAAACACCTATGAACTGGCGCGAATCGTCGCGGTCGGCCATTCCCTCGGCGGGATGCTGGCGATTGAATGGGCGGCCGAGCGACCGGATGCCATCGCGTCGGTGATCGCGCTCGCGCCGAGTGGCCTCCTCTCCGGCGACGAATTCAGCCCCCGCCAGCAGGCGCTCATGGAGAAACTGGCGACACCGGCGATGATCCGCCTACTCTTCGGCATTGTGACGCACCTGCCCTACCGCATCCTCTCCGCGTCCGCGTACGCGGATCGTGCCGCGATGGAGCCATACACACAGGCGGCGCTCAAGCGGGCCTTGCGTTCGCCGGGCGCGGCCTGGTCGTATTCCGCGATGATCCGCGATCCGGCGGCCTTCCAGATCGTCGCCGACACCGCGACTGTCCGCTGCCCGTTGCACATCATCTGGGGCACGCACGATGTGCAGGCGTCCCGCACGGAAATCGCAACGCTCACACGCCGCTCTCCGCAGGCGACGCTGACGGAACTCGACGGCGGCGGACACTGCGTTCACGAAGAGCGCTCCCGCGAAGTCGCCGCCGAGGTGCGCGCGCTGCTCGTCACCGATGGTCTCCTCGATCCCGCACCGGCGCCGCTGATGTATCTGCCCAGAGATGAGGAGCAATAGGGAAAATCTGGTGCCGCAGGTGGGGGTCGAACCCACACGGTTATTCACCAGCGGAGTTTAAGTCCGCCGCGTCTGCCATTCCGCCACTGCGGCACAGGGGCGGGTGCGCTATGCACCTGCCAGATAATCTATCACACATCTCGCGCCGCACAAATACGCACGGAGTCAATACGGCAGAGAGCCGCGCATCTGGGCCTCCTGCACGCCGAGGCGGCCCAGTTCCACCGCGTTGTTGTCTGGGTGGAATTCGAGCCGGTAGCGCTCGAAATACTGAACGAGGTACGTCTGCCCGGTGTCTGCATTCTGCTCGCGGAACGGTTCCGAAATTGGGAAGCCAAAGACAGGCAGGCCGCCGTTCGCGTCCCAGTGGGCCATGAAGGGATCGGCGAGCGCGTGCCGCGTCTCCGCGAAGAAGCGAGCGCCTGCCGGTGCGCTCTCCGCGCTTGATGGGGTGAATGGCGGTTCATTGATCCGGGTCGCGGTCATTTCGCGGGCAAGGAGGCCAAGTTCGACTTCGTAGGGCGTGCCCTTGAACTCAGGGTGGTACTCATAGCGGGCGCGGTCGAGGTACTGGACGGTGCGCATCGTGCCATCCTGGCCGCGCTCCTGAAATTCCTCGCTGATCGGCATGCCATAGAGCGCGATGCTACCGTGCTGCTGCCAGTAGGCGAGGAAACCGTTGCAAAGCGCGTGGTGCGTCTTCGGCGCTATCGTCGTCGTTGTCGCCGTTGCGGTTGTAGTAGATGGCGTGCTGGGCGTCGGAGTGGCGGGCGCGGGTGTGATGGGCACGACGGTCACCGGTACGGCGGTGACGATGATCGAGACCGACCCCGTCGCCGGGCTACCCGTAATGTCTGTCACGGTGACTGTCTGTGTGCCCGTCGAGTTGAGCGCGAGCGTGAAACTATGGACGCCATCGTCCGCGAGTGCGAACGTGTAATTGGGAGGCAACACCGCATGCGAGTCGCTCGATGTGAAGTGGATTGTCCCGGTGTATCCGGTGGCGATGTTCTGGTTCGCGTCGAGCGCTGTCACGATAATCGTCAGCGAGATGCCAGATTGCACTGCGAGGGGCGGGGCGGGCGATACATTCTTTACGTTGTGCGCGGCAGGGGCTACCGGGCCAGCGGTGACGAGCGCGAAGTGCGCGACAGGGCCGGGCAGATTCGTCAGCGTGAACGCGGCGTTCCCCGCGATGCCTGGCGTGGTTGCGGTAACGGTATAACTGCCTGCGGTTCCGTTCGCCGTCACGGTCGCCGCCGTCGCGATGCCGCTATTGTTCGTGATCGCGGTCGTCGTGCCGCCCGCGAAGGTAGCGCTCGCCCCACTCGCCGGCGCCGCAAAGGTGACAGTGGCGTTCGGAATCGGATTGCCGCTCGCATCCGTCACCTTCGCGGCAAGGGCGGTCGGGAAGGCAGTCGTGACACGCGCGCTCTGGCCCGCGCCCGCGTCCTGCGTGATCGCTGCTGCCGGGCCGGGAGTATTGCTGAGGACGAACGTGGCAGGTGCGGTGACGCCCGGCGCGCTCGCTGTCACACCATACGATCCCGCGACCGTGTTCGCTTTGAATACGGGGCTTGTCGCCGTGCCATCCGCTGCCGTCTGCACGGTCGCCGCTGGCGCGCCGCCGACAAATGTCCCACTCGCGCCACTTGTCGGGGCGGTGAAGGTGACGCTCGCGCCCGCACCGACAGGATTGCCACTCGCATCTTTGACGAGCGCGACGAACGGATGGATGAAGGCGCCACCGATCGCGGCGCTTTGCGGGCTGCCCGTCGTCGCGATGATGCCGCCGGGTGGGCTGGGGAGATTAGTCAGGGCAAAGGATGCCGGTGTGCCGACGCCGCTCACGCTGGCGGTGACGGCGTATGAACCGGCAGTGGTGTTCGCGGTGAACGTGGGAGCGGTGGCGATGCCGCTGTTGTTCGTCGTGACGGTGGCGGGCGCCGCGAAGCTGCCGCTCGCACCGTTCGCCGGTTGGCTAAATGTGACGGTAGTGGTGGGCACGGCGTTCCCGAAGGCATCCTTGACGATCACCGCGAAGGGGACGGTGAAGGCGTGGCCGACTTGCGCGGATTGCGGCGTTGTCCCGCTGCTCGCGGTGATACTCGCCGGGTTTGCGGCTGTCACGGTAATCCCGCTTTGCGTCACGACAATGGTGTGCGGGCCGAGATCAACGGCGACAATCGTCTGCGTGCCGACCGTCTTCAGCGTGATCGGAAATGTCCCGACGCCGTTCATCAGCGTCCCGGTCAGGGGGAGGGTGGCGGAGAAGTCGCTACTGCTGAGAGAGAGGGTGTCGTTATCGCCGGTGACGATATTGCCGAGGCTGTCTCTCGCCGTGACTGTCAATGGATGGCTGACGCCCGCCGTTGTCGTCGGCGGGAAGCCGGACAACTCCAGGCGGATTGCCGACCCCGGCGTCAGCGTCAGTGGCTGCGCGTTCGATGCGCCGCCGGGAGGCGGATTGACGGCGGTGATGCTTGCCGTGCCGGTCGTCGTCAGGTCTTCGCCGGGGATCGTCGCCTGTACCTGTGTATTGGAGATGTAGGCCGTCGTCAGTGCGGTGTCCGAAACAGTCGGGCTTGCGAAAATGCACGACGGACGACGGCACGAAACCGGAGCCAGTCACCGTCAGAGCAATGGTACCGCTCGTTGTCGTCACCGTGGAAGGGGTCAGGCCCGTGATCGCCGGTGTCGGGATGGTGACTGTCACCGAGCCGCTGCCCTGAACGCTGCCGAACCGCGCGCTGACTGATGTCGTCCCCGCGCCAGCGCCAGTCACGAGGCCGGGGGTCATGCTGGTGAATCCGCTGACGACCGTCGCTTTTGCGCTATCGCCCGTACTCCGATTGGCTGCCGCCGTGATGTCCTGCGTCGTCGTATCGGCGAAGGTGACCGTTGCGGTGAATTGCGTTGTCCCGCCGACGACGATGGGCGCGTTGCTCGATGCGACGCTGATGCTTTGCGCGAGGCGATACTCGAATGCGCCAATTGTGAAGATTGGAAAGCCGCGCGACACCGCGCCGATCGCCGGGCTGCCGTTCTGGAGGGCGAGAGTCAAGGTCGGACCGCCGTTGTCGGTCAGTGTGGGTGAGACGCCCGAACTCGGCGGATTGAGGAGATCACCGAGCGCGGCGTCGAAGCCGATGCTGATGCCGGTGAAGCCGATCAGGTTGTGCCCGCCACTGGTGAAGGTGCCGGAAACGTCATCGTTTGGGGTGATACAGGAATTATCGGCGATGATCGTATTCGTGACGGTGACACCGACGCCGCGGCTCTCCGCCTTGATACCGCCGCCGTCCGTGACCGAGGCATGATTGGCGCTGATCGTACTGTTCGTGATCGCCAGTGCGCCCTGATTATCAATGCCACCGCCGGACGCAGCGGTGTTGCCGGTGATCGTGCTGTTGACGATCATCTGCGATTGCGTGCCAGTAATCAGGAGGCCGCCGCCAAGGGATGCGTCCCGCGCCCGGCGAGCGAGGTGCGCGGCCCTTCCGGATGTCGCCAGTCCGCGCCCGGCACGTACGCCCACCATTGCTGCCAGCCCCGCCGGTCAACGCGGTGCATTGGCTTCTGGAAGACGAGTGAGCCGGGGTGGCGCATCTCCGGTGGCGCATCGGGATAGTCGGCGGGATCGGGCGGTCGTTCGGCGACGGTCACATAACCTGTCTCCGCGACGAAGCGGCGGAACTGATTATTGGTCACGGCGTACTGATCTATCCAGAAGCCGTCCACCGTCACGAGATGCGCCGGGCCTTCCTCAGGGTAATGGCGATCGGAACCCATCTGAAATGTGCCGCCAGGAATCCATGCCATCTTTTCCCGTGGCGGCGCGCTGACCTGCGCTGTCCGCGCGGGCGATGCGCCCGGTCTCCTTGCAATGCTCATTGAGATACGCGCATGCAAGCAATTCCTCATGCACTGGGCGGAATCCGTTGCCCAGCGTGGTGCAATCCGTGGGTCTGTTCAAACTCCCCTATGATAGCATCCGACGCCGTGTCGCGTTGACATCCTCTTCGATCATCCCCTACACTCGCCTTCCAACGCGGGGGAGGGGTGTCCCGATGCGGTGGAGACGGGGAACAGGGGCAATGGCTCAGCAACGTTGGTTCATCCGAAGAACCGTGGTCGTCTTCCTTGCCTTCAGTTTACTCGTAACACTCGCACCGAATGCCGCGGCGCAGGGCATCTATACGAGCAAATCCACCGGCTACGACATCTCCTTCCCGCAATGCGGCTTCACCTATCCGACGCTCAATGCCTATACCTTCGGCATGGTCGGCGTTACCAGCGGCCACGCCTTCCGCAATAACCCCTGCTTCGGGAGCGAGTATGCGTGGGCGACCCACACCGCGTCGCCGGAGTCGGTCTACCTGAACCTCAATGAGGATATCGGGGTAACCGCACTGTACGGCGACACCGGCCCCTATGGGACGTGTGACGAGGACGCTGCCTGCCACGCGCTGAACTATGGCTACAACGCGGCATCCAGCGCCTATACCTATGCGGCGCAGCAGACGAATGCCTTTGCCGCCAGGATGTGGTGGCTGGATATCGAGACGCTGAACTCGTGGTCGGAGACCGACTTGGCGCGCAATCAGGATGTCATCAAGGGCGCGTTGCAGTTCCTGCTGGTGGAGCACGGTTTTATGGTTGGCATCTACTCGACAACGGCGATGTGGCAGGAAATCACGGGCGGGTGGCAGATCGGTCTGCCTGCCTGGGTCGGCGGCGGGACGGAAGACGACGCGCAGACGTCCTGCGATACGGGCTTCACCGGTGGATCCGTCTACCTCGTGCAGTACGATGATGACGATTACGATGGCAATTACGCCTGCTAATTCTTGCGGCGCATCACCGTGCGGTGTAGGATATGCGTCGGAGGAAACTGACGTGCCGCAGATGATTGCCCACTGTCACTGGCGCTCGTGGAAGAGCGCCCAATCAGACTGGTTCGCCGCGTAACCCATCCGGTGCATCGGGTACGCGGCAGGAACCTTTGCACACCGCCACCGCGCATCTCAGCGCGGGTTCCGCGTGTGTGCATGCTCCTGCCCTCGCGGAGGAGCAGTCCATCATGGCCATCGAACCATCTTTTAATCGAACCGCCAAGACGCCAAGAAGAGAGAAGAAAGAGAAAGGGAAAATCTCTTTCCTTATTCTGTCTTCTCCGCGCTCACTTGGCGTTCTTGGCGTCTTGGCGGTTCATTCTC
>JBPCPB010000153.1:0-10738 GCA_050999735.1 Thermomicrobiales bacterium
CATCATGTGAGCCTCCCGTGTCAAGCGGCGGGTTGCAATGGTGGCCCGAGCGCATTGCCCGCCCTCACATCCGGTGCCATAGCGCGCCCCTGTTCCCGCAACAGCCGGTAGACAACATCGACCAGTCGCCGCTTCAAGCACCGGAGCGCCGACCGTGCCGTCTTCCCCTCCGCCCGCTTCTTCGCGTAATACGCCCGCGCCAGCGGCTCACAGCGCAGTTGGCTCAACGCGATCATGTGGAACGTCCGGTTCAGTCGCCGGTTCCCGCCCCGATTGAGTCGGTGCCCGCTCCGGCCGCCTGACGAGACCGCCACCGGCGCGATCCCCGCCAGGGCCGCAAGCGCGGCAGCCGAGTGAATCCGCGGCGTGCAGCCGAGCTCACCGATCAGCCGCGCCGCCGCGATTACCCCGACGCCACACAGGCCGAGCAGCGGTGTCTCCGTCTCCCGGACGCGCTCGGCGAGCGCGGTTTCGACCGTTTCGATTTCCTCCCACAAGCGCAGGAGTTGCTCGGTCAGTTGCCGCACGATCAGCAGGCGCGTCTGGACAACCCCATCGGCGTGCGGCAGATCGAGCGCGTGACAGTAGCGGATGCCCGTTCTGCTCGTCAATGTACCGCTCTGCTCGGCGTAGCAGGGATCGATCTGCAGCATCTGCGCGTGCAACTGATTGACGAGGCGCGTCCGCTCCGCCACGAGGTTGTCGCGATGATCGCTCAACAGACGCAACTCGGTACTGAGATCGTCACGCTCGACGAGCGGCAGATGTTCGCTCTCCGCCTGCAGCAGGCGTGCCATCGCCAGCGCATCGGTGTGATCAGTCTTATCCTGATTGCGTCCGCGCTTGCGATACTGCGCCGTGCGATGCGGGACGATCTCATGGACGGCGGATTCTCCGCTGCTGAGCAGGAACTGAGCGAAATCCTTGCCCAACGACCCGCTGTTCTCGATCCCCCAGATGCAGGTTGCATCGCGATCGCGCGCCCACCGGAGTGCCCCCGCCCATCCCGATGGCGTATTGGCCATCGTGTGCGTGCCGCCGGTTTGGCCCTGGTCGTCGATGGCGACGAGAACATGCGCTTTCTTATGCGTATCCACACCGATGTACATGCCGCCTTCCTCCGTTCGCTGCCTACTGATCGGCACGCTGGGGCGACAGGTCTGTATGGAGAGGTCCACACGCTTCCGTCGAGTCTGCCGCCAGGTGCCTGGAGTGAAGGGGGCGACAGCTCACATGCGAGCGTCACCGCGCAACGTAGTCCTGAGTCAACCCCCTTCCCTGTCACCCTAACATACAGACGCAGTCCACAAGCACTCCTCCAACAGCGATGCGCACTCCCGCAGTCATGACGAGTCTCGGTCGCGCCGAGACGCCCGGTTGGGTACTGGCCGCCCCGTCGGGACTCCCGTGACTGCGCCCGCGCGTGTTCCCGGCGCTCACGCTTTCACGACCACGGTACCTTTCATCGAGGAGTGGATGTTGCAATGGTACGTGAACGTACCCGGCTGATCGAACTTCTGCTGGAAGGATCACGCCCACCGCGAGGTTCTTGGAATCCCACGTGCTCTTGTCTTCCGTCACCGTGTGGGTGGCGGTGTCCTTGTTCGTCCACGTCACTGTCTGGCCGGGCGCAACGGTCAGCGATTGCGGCGCGAAGGCGAAGCTTGCAATCGTGACGCTATTCGCGCCCGCTGGTACCAAAGCAGGCGCTGCGGCAGATGAAGCGGACGGAGCGGTGGTCGCTGGGATCGGCGTGTTCGTCACCGTGCCGCCGCCGCAAGCCGCGAGGATCACGGTCGCGGCGCTGCTGGCGACTCCGGAAAGGAACGTGCGGCGTGCGAGCGATCTGCGGCGATGATTGGTCGTGTCCACAGAAGCCTCCTAGATGATTTGGCCCCCGACTGCGGAAGTCTTTCAGTATAGTAGAGAGACATCTTGCTCCTCAGAGATACGCTAGGAGGTGGGTGATGAGTGGCGATAGCGATAGGGCCATGGATACGAGGATGGATCGCTCACCGCTTCCCGCACCGATCGTTGAGCTCCTTCGATGTTAAAGCACGCCTGTTGGTTGCTCCGCAAGAGCCGCGTTGCGATATCCATTGCCTCCGTTGCCGTGAGGAAGCCGTCCGCAATCTCCGCTTCGAGGGCCCGCGTCAGCCAGCGACGCATCTGTGTCGCATAGCCGTACGCCATCGTCGGTGTCCGCGTGTCGTCACCGAACCCGAAGAGTTTGTTGATCGGCGCGGTATGAAGGAAGCGACGCACGAAGTCCATGCTCATCATGGGGTCAATGGACCACGCCCAGCAGAGGTCCACGTAGGCATTTGGGAAGTGTTTCGCAATGGCGAGCACCTCGGCATCGTACGGGTACGCGATATGCATCAGGACGAACCGTGTCTGGGGGTACGTGCTCAGAAGCGGCGTGAGGTTTGCCGCCCGAAGGCGCTGGAGCGGCATCCAGTCACTCGTATTCGCGACGGTTGCCGTACCCGCGAGGTAGCCGGTATGAATCTTGAACGGCAGGTGATATCCTCCCGCCAGTTCCGCCCCGCGCCCCACACACCAATCCCCCAAACAGAGGCGGGCGGGCGATTCGCTCCCCTCCGTTCCCGGCTCGTTCGCGAGAATCGCGCGCAAGGCCCGCTCCGCACTCGCATCGTCCCACTCCTGCCATGCGAGCGTGCGCTGATATGCGTGCTGGGACTTCACCGCGATGGAGCATGGACCGTTCTGCTCAAACAGAGTCTCCATTGCCCGATCGAGCGATGCAAGGTCCGTCACCGTGACACCGGTCATCTCCACCAGCGTCGCGCGGAACTCCGCGCTGAAGTCTCCGTTGCAGAAACGCACCCACGAGAGGTCGCGCAAGAAGAAATCCGCCGCGCCGGGCGTGCTCTCCGGTACCTGAAGGCCGCCATCAATCTGAATGTGGTCGAGATTCGCTCGGTCGCGGAGGATGTGTAGCGAACCCGCAGCGGTGCGGAGCATATCGAGCTGGGGCTGCGCCTGCCGCGCGGTGGGGCCGGTGATCTCTTCGATGCCGTACAATTGCGACGCGACGATGCGTACGGCCTCGCCGTATCCCGTGTACTGCATCGCCTGCCACGCGTCGGCAACTGCGGCAAAACGTCCCTCGATGTCGGGATTGGTCCCGTCGAGTAGCCGCGCGACTGCTTCCGGGGTCGCGCCCGCGATTGCGAGATCGTCGCGGCTGTACATGCCGAACAGATCCACGAGCACATCGCGTGGCCCGTTCTCCTCCCATTGAAGGTCGCTCTGCATGTGGCTGTGCGTATCAATGACACGGATGGCTGCGATGTATTCGGCGAGATCACTGGGCATCATTCACCTCCCTCGGACGAAAGAATGTGCCCTTCGGCAAGGGGGAGCCTCTCTCCCGCTCCGGTACGACCCGCTGCACCGCCATTCAGGCGATGCCAGTGCGCTTTCCGTGATTTCCATCGTGCGTACTCCCCCCTTTCCTGACAACATCCGTACGGCAATCATAGACGGATTTCCGCACGTGCGCCACTCTCATCTCAGCGGTCGCAGGGCTTATGCATTCTCCCGATTAGCCCCTCCCCGGCGCGGGGAGGGGAGCCGAACTCCCCCTTCTCGTGTCGGGAAGGGGGTGGTGGGTAGGCTAAACCGGCTGAGACGAGAATGCATAAGCCCTGCGCGGCGATCGGGTGTGCCAGCATCGGAGACGGGAATGCGGTATCATCTTTGCATTGCATACATGGAGGGAAAAAATCGGCATATTGCGGGAAGGGTACTGAGGGTTGGGGATGTCGGACAGGCCGGAATATCTATCACACTCCGTTCCGAGGCGCGTGCGGAGAGATGAACCCAATGCCGCTTCGCGGTCATCCGCGTTTGGGTCTTTGCTACAGCGCTTCCGCACTGCCGCTGGGTTGACGCAGGAGGCGCTGGCGGAGCGATCCACGCTCAGCGCCCGCGCGATCAGCGACCTGGAACGCAGCGACCATATCCGGCCGCGCCCGGACAGCGTGCGGCTGCTCGCCGATGCGTTGGCGCTTTCCGGCGATGAGCGCGCCCTCTTCGAGGCTGCGGCACGTGGGCAGCAACCCTTTTTCCCCCGTCTCATGCCCGTCAGCGCCCCACCGACGAATCTCCTCGCGCCGCTCACGCCGCTCATTGGCCGCGCGGCGTTGGTCAGCGGCGCATCCACGCTGCTCAGACGAGAGGATGTCCGGCTACTGACCGTCACGGGGCCGGGTGGCGTCGGCAAGACGCGGTTCGCCACCGAAGTCGCCGCCCATCTCCTGCATGATTTCCCGAACGGTCTCTTCTTCGTCTCGCTCGCCGCTATCTACGATCCAGCGCTCGTCGCCATGACGATCGCGCACGCGCTCGGTCTGCGCGAGGTCGCTGGCGCGTCGGCAGACGAGACGCTTGTCGCGTTCCTCCGTGAGAAACGGATGCTCGTGGTCCTCGATAACTTCGAGCAGGTGACGGCAGCGGGACCGCTGATCGGCGACCTCCTCGCGCGGTGCGGCCGCCTGAAGGTGATCGTCACGAGCCGGGCCACGCTGCGGCTGCGCGGCGAGCACGCGTTCCCGATCGCGCCACTTCCCGTGCCGGATTTGGCGGACGTCGCAAACCTCGACGTGCTTGCGGCCTCCCCGGCCGTGATGCTCTTCGTCCAGCGCGCTCAGGCGATCATGCCGAGTTTCCAACTCACGCGGGCGAATGCGGCGGCGGTGGCGGAGATTTGCGTCCGGCTGGACGGGTTGCCGCTGGCCATCGAACTAGCGGTGGCGCGGATCAAGGTGTTCTCACCGGCGGCGCTCGCGGCCCGATTGGAGCACCGGTTGGCAATACTGACCGGCGGCGCGGCTGATCTACCGGCGCGGCAGCAGACGATTCGCCGTGCCATCGCCTGGAGTTATCACCTCCTCACCGTGGCGGAGCAGCAACTCTTCCGCCGCCTCGCCGTTTTCGTTGGTGGCTGGACACTGGAAGCGGCGGAAGCAGTTGGCGCCGATCCAGGCAACACGGACGGAACCGTGCTCGATACGCTCGCCTCACTTGTGGATAAGAACCTCGTACGGTCCGAGCCGCAGGGTGGCGGCGAGGCCACGCGCTTCACGATGCTGGAGACGATCCGGGAGTTTGGGCAGGAAGTCCTTGCCGCGCATGGTGAAACGGAGGATGTGCAGGCACGGCATGCCGCGTACTTTCTCGCGCTTGCGGAAACGGCCGAGGGGGAATTGCGCGGGGAGGCACAGCGCGCGACGCTGGAGCGGCTGGAATGGGAACACGACAACCTGCGCGCGGCGCTTGGCTGGATCGCCGCCCGTGGCGCGGCGGAGACGGGCCTCCAATTGTGCCTGGCGCTCCTCCGGTTCTGGGAAATCCGCGGGCGTTTCCGTGAGGGACGGGCGTGGCTGGAACAGTTCCTGCCACCGACCAACGACGCTGATACGTCTGTGTCGGCCCTGACGCGCGCCAGGGCGCTGAACGGCGCCGGGGCGCTCGCCTACCGGCAGGGCGATTACGCGCGGGGCGCGGCTTTCCTTGAAGAGAGCATCGCGCTGTTCCGCGCGCTCGGCGATCAGCGGCGCACCGCCACCGCGCTCAACAACCTGGCGATGATCGCGAAGGAACAGGGGGACTACACACGGGCCACGGCGCTCTATGAGGAGAGCCTTGCCCTGAAGCGGGAGCTGGGAGATGGGCAGAGCATCGCCGCGTCACTCAATAATCTCGGATTGGTCGCTATGGCCCGGGCTGACTATGCGCGCGCGGCCACGCTCTACGAAGAAGCACTCGCGCTCCAACAGGAACAGGGCGACCCATGGCTCGCCGCGATCATGGTGAACAATCTGGGGGAAGCGACGGAGGCGCGGGGCGACGCTGCGCGGGCGATGGCGTGCTACGAGGAAAGCCTGACGCTGAAGCGCGCGCTGGGTGACACCTGGGGCGTTGCCCTGACGTTAAACAACCTTGCACGGGTCGCCCTGGAACAGGGGGATGTCGCGCGTGCGGCGGAATGGTATCGGGAGAGTCTGGATCTCTGTCAGGCCGCCGACTACGCGCCGGGCATCCCGGAATGCCTGGAGGGATTCGCACGCGTCGCGTTCGCACGGGGCCAATGGGAGCGCGCCGCGCGATTGTTCGGGGCCGCCGGTCGGGAGGCCATCAACGCTCCCGCGCGCCCGGCGAACCGGGCGCGGCATGAGGCGGCGGTTGCCGCGACCCGCACCGCGCTCGGCGACCACCTGTTCACCGCGTTGTGGGAAGCGGGCATGGGGCAGTCGCTCGAAGACGCCATCGCTGCAGCGGCTGGCGAAGCGTATTTTAGTAGCACGATTGGATGCGGAATGGGAGTTCCGCGGTCAATCAATAGCCTGGGTTGAAAAGAGTTCACCGACTCTGGAGTGATGGTCGGTCGTCGGTGCGTGATCCTCACGGGGTTGCCGACAGGGAAAGAAAAAGCCCCCGCTCATGCCGAGAGGGGGCGGGGAATAGGACGACTATGTGACGGTAATGGACTTGATATCCGAGACACCGGAGCCTAACTCGTCATATGCCGAAACGCGGTAATACCACGTCCCGGCGGGCAGTGTGATGCCGGTGATGTCGTGCAGATTCCGGGTGAACGGATAGGGGTAATCCCGCTGGCCTTCAAAGTCGTCCGCCGAGCCATAGATGTAGCCGAAGCCGCTGTCGAATTTGCTCGACTGGCTGACGACAATGATGATGGATGCTGGTCGGTCGGTCGAGAATGTAAAGGTCAATGAACCGCCCGCTTTGTCCTGCGTCGCCTTGAGATCGCCGCTAATGGTCAGCGCGCTCGTCGCCGCGCTTGTTGAGGCGGTGTTACCGATGAATGGGGTCGGGCCATCATCCGACGCGCTCGCATCCACGCGCGGCGTGTTCAGGAGCGAGACGACGCGGAAGTAATAGACCTTGCCCGGTTCGAGCGAGACCGCGGTGGCCGTGTGGGTAAGGGTGAGTGGATCGCTGCCATCGCCCGGGCGGAAGCGATCGTAGACGCCATTGGTCAGGCCATACTCGATGCGCGAGTTGGATGCCACATCCGTCTGCCAGGTGACGGTGAAGGTGGTCGCGGATCGTTTCGCGATTGTGATGGCGGAAATCTTCGGGACGGCAGCGACGGCGGGAAGTGTCAGCGTGCGATCCTGATCGTCCGTCGTCAGATTCCCGGCCGCGTCGCGAGATTGAATGCGGTAGTGGTACGTTCCGCTCGGGGTGAGGCCGGTGATGACAACGTAGTGATCGTACGTGAAGAGACCCTTCAGGGTGTTGTTGATCGTCTCATAATTTGACGATGTACCGTAGAGGACCTCACTTGAGGCGGGTTCGTTCGTCTTCCAGGTAACGGTGAAGGAGTACGGCGTCTGGTACGGCGTCATCGGCGCGCCCGTGAATTTCGGCGCCGTTATGTCCGCGACGGTGGTTGGGGTCGTGGTGACGGACGGCGTCGCGGTGACGGAGGCCGTTGGCGTGATCTGCGTCTGCGGTGACTGGTAGCGCCAGGTGTAGTAGTGCTGGCCGATGTTACCGAACTCGACCTGGAAGGCGGCGGGGTTCGTCGGCGTGTAGGTGAGGACACGCCGCTGAAACGCCTGCACGAGCACGTCTTTCTGCGTCCCGGCCACCTTGACATTCGACCAGAACGGCTCGGAGATCGCGAAGCCAATCGTGAGCAAGCCCGCCTTCGTTCGATAGGTAGAGAAGGCGGCGGGGACATTATGCTGCGTGTCCGCGTCATAGGCCGCGATCGTTCCCTGCGGATCGCTCGCATATGCGCCGGTGTAGGTGCTGAGCGTACCCGTCGCGCCGAGCATTCGGGTGGTTGGTGAGCCAGCAGCCGTGGGCGTGTTGGCGAGCAGCGTCGCCGCGTTCATGCTGATCGAGGCGTAGGTCGGGCCGATATTGTCCGGGTCCCCGGCGACCGGGACACCGGCGGGTTGGAGCGTCTGGAACGAGGTATCGCCCAGTTGCAATTTCCCTGTGATGAGTTCCGTCGCGAGCAGCCCGTTGGTGACCGTACCCGTCGCCGGGTTCGTCAGTTCCATGCGCGCCTTGTCGAAGTACTGCACGAGGCGCATGCCACTCGTGCCATCCGCCAACTTACCCTCGGCATATGGCTCATTTTGCCCATCGTGTGCGAGCGAGAGTGGCCCCCAGAAGTTCGGCGTAATCGCCTCACCCGCCTGCCATTGGGCCGCAAACGCGGGGTTGGCGAATGCCGTCGCCGCGCTGGCAGGTGCGGCGATCCATGCCGTCATCACCGCACCGACGAGTGCCATCACCGCGAGGAAGCTCCATGCGGTATGCCGTCGGAGCCGCCGGGATCGTCCCTGTACGCGCATTGAACCCTCCTTGTCCTTCCCAACACGCCTTGTTGTACGTACACATCCCAAGCATAGCATATGCACTCAGCGGACACAACCAGTAGAGAGCGATGAGCAACGAGCAACGAGCGAATAGTGCCCGCCTGATCGCTCATTGCTCATCGCTGGGCGGGGGTGCGCCCGTCAAGCCGGTGATCTCGCGGGCGATCGCATCGAGGTAGGCGCGGTCCTTAATCTGCGTTGCCATACGCCGGATGAGGGCAGTGCAGGCTTCCTCCGCCGTGAAGACGGATGCGAAGGGCGAGAACCAATCGCCTCCTTCGTCGTACCGCTCCGCCGTCGTCGCTTGCGTGACCCAGCGATCCTCAGCACGCCGGACGATACGGTAGGCCGATTCCTTCGGCAATCGGGGCGGAATGATCCAGGCATCCTCTTTAGCGAGAATTGTGACGGCCATGCGGCACTTCCTTTTCATCATTGATCGTGTTCGGTAGCGCGAGCATCAGCGGGCGGATATGGTCGGGCCGGTTGGTCGTGATGCCATCCACGCCCCAGCCGATCAACCGTTCGGCGTCGGCTGGCGCGTCCACCGTCCAGGCATAAAGGCCGAACCCGGCACGGTGCAGCGCGGCGGCGAGCGGCGGCGTGATAAGGCGGTGGTGCAGATATGCCGCGTCGGCGCGGGCGCGGTGGAGGATGGTGGGTAGCGCGCGCGGCAGGAGCGGGCGCTGGCTGACGAGCGCCCCCCATTCCGGCGCACCGTGCGGGCCGCGCGGCGGGCTTGATCCCTTCGACAATCCGAGCCTGAGCGCCGGGGCGAGGGCGCGCAACCGCCGCAACTGGTACGACGCGCGTGAGGTGACAACCGTCCGGTGCAGGAGATCGTGCGCGGCCAGCATGCCGACGAGCGCTACTTCCGCCTCCGAGACTTTGAGGTCCACGTTGAGGAGCACGCCGCGCGCCTGCACGACGCCAAGCAGATCGGCGAGCGAGAGGAGATCCGGCACGCGCGCCCGCAGATCGGCTTCCGTCTCCCACGCGATCCGCGTGGTTGCCCGCCCGCGCCCAACGATGCCGTCATGCGCGAGGACGAGGGCGCGATCGCGCGTCATCCGCACATCGCATTCGAGGATGTCCGCACCCATCTCGATGGCGAGCAGAAAGGAGGCGAGGCTATTCTCCCGCGCGTAGGCGGCCGCGCCCCGATGGCCGGTGAGCAGTTGCCGGTTCCACGGAGGCACCTGCGGAGGAGACATTGAGGCGGGCACGGCGGGCAGCAATCGCATGGCGATAGTGTACACTGCTTCCGGCGTGATGATCGTACGAAAGGCTTGCACAATTGGCGACACAAACGGTCTTATCGGAGGAAGAAGCGCGGGATTTACTGGCGCGGTACGTCCCGCTCGACGCAACATGGGGCGCGCACAGCATGACCGTGGCGCGGCTGGCGGGGCAGATCGCCGACGCGCTCGCCGCTGCCGGAGTGGACGTTGACCCGGCACTGGCGCGGACGGGCGGATTGCTGCATGACATCGGGCGCGACGTGACGCACGATGGCATCATGCACTGCTGGGAGGGGTATCAAACACTGCTTGCACTGGATCAGCCGCTGCTCGCGCGCTTCTGCGTTGTCCATAGCAGCGGTGGCATGGACGCCGATGAAGCGGCCTCCGTCGCGTGGCCGCGCACCGACTACCGTCCGCGGACGTGGGAAGAAAAAGCCGTCACCATTGCGGACGGTCTCGCACACTACGATGGTGTCGTCTGCCTCGCCGATCGTTGCACCTCGGTGCGCGAGCGGTATCGCGAGCGATCCAACGCCGCGCGTTACGCCCTAATCCTCCGCACCGAAGCGAAAATCCGCGCCCTGATGGCTGAAGTCGAGGCACGCATCGGCCAGTCCGTCGAGCAGTTGTGCGGCGCGAAGCGCCTGACGGGGAAGGACTGAGCAATCCTCACCCCGGCCCCTCTCCATCGCTCTCAGATCAGGGAATAGAGAGATTCGTCTGGCGATGGAGAGGGGACTCATCTGGAATGTTGTTGTGTCCTTTCAACGTCCCATGCATTCCCGCATTTTCTCCCTCTCTCTTTTGCTGCCAAGCAAAGGAGAGGGGGCCGGGGGGTGAGGTTTCCCGATGCCCGTCGCCCATACGTATTCCCTCGAATGATCGGCAGGATTACGAAATGGCAGCGGCCGGTTCGCCGACGCGGATGCGATAGCAGCAGAGGTGCTCGCCGTCCGTCATGTGGTGCTCGCGGGTGACGGAGACGCCGGGCAGGAGCCGCCGGAAGAGGTCGAGTTCGGAGACGCAGGGTTGCGTGAAGGTATTGGCGACGCTGCTCACCGCGCAGTGAAACTCTTTGAGCAGGTAATCGCCCTCCGGCGTCTT
>JBPCPB010000177.1:0-14395 GCA_050999735.1 Thermomicrobiales bacterium
ATCCCGGCTCGCCAGAGCAGCAATTGTACGCGTTCACGATCACCCATCGGTGCCTCCTATTGATACATAACCCGTTATGACATACCGCATCACATTCATCCCACGACACTGATAACGTGGAGCCTGCTTCCTTGTGATGCCCCTATGCCTTTTCAATCAGTACACGTCTGCGGATCGTAAAGAGTTTCATCTTCGAGTACCCGGGAACCAACCGGGAACCAAACCGATTGAACCGCAGAGGCGCAGAGAGGGAAATGAGCGGAGAGAGCGCAGAGAACACAGAGCGCGCGGAGATGAAAAAAAGCGATTCTATTTCTTCTCCTCTGCGCTCTCTGTGTCCTCTGTGTCCTCTGCGCTCATTTCCATTTCCCTACCGTGTCTGATAGCCCGGCCCCGCGAGGAGGACTTGGGTGATGATGCGCTTGCCCTCCGGACCGCTGCCGAGGGCGACGAGTTTGCCGCGCAGATCGTCCGGGATGGGAATGCCACCGAGCCGGTCCGCGATCTCATCAAGAAAGGCGTCGTCCGCCGTGCCGGAGAGCAGACCTGCCTTCGCGACAAGACCACCGGCGAGGTTGAAGCGGCTCACCTGATTGGACGGGCTGATCCATGCCATGCCGTTCGGCCAGCCGCTGACATCCCGCGGACGGAAGATCGTCATATCCTGGATCGCCATCAGGCCAACGAGTTGGTCGCCCGTAATGTCCACATTCAGCCCGCGCAGGATACCGACCGACCAGGCCGCCGGGTTCTTGACATGCGCGCTCGTCGCCCGCTCCACGGTAAAGGAATCACTCGTGAAGAGCGCCCGCAGGACGCTGCGGATCTCGCCACCCGTCTGATTCCACGCGTCGAGCATTGGGGCGAGATCGGCATCAGTCGGATCATCGCCGACGAACCAGAGAAAGAGTTTCCGCGCGATCCGTTGCGCCGTCTGCGGTTTGTTGGCGAGCAGGCGAGAGAAGTCGTCCATGGTGAAGGCGCCGCTCTGACCAAGGATCGTCTTCATGCCGGGGTCGAAACGCTGCGGATTGAAGGCGACTTTGCCGTCATAGGAGAGCGTCCAGCCGGTGCTGGCGCGCGCCGCCTCGCGGACATCCTGCTCGGTGTAGTTGCCGATCCCAATCGTGAACAACTCCATCACCTCACGCGCCCAGTTCTCGTTCGGATGCCCCTTGACATTCGTTGCGCCATCGAGCCAGATCAGCATTGCGGGGTCTTTGGAGACGGCAATTAGGAGGTCAACGAACTTGCCCGCCCCCTGCGTGCGGAGCAACTGGTTCTGCCCCAGCATATACGCGGGGCGATCCACCTTATCGAGCGACGTGGCGAAATGGTTATGCCAGAAAAGTGTCAGATTCTCCTGTAACGGTGTCGGGCTTGTGCGGAGCCGATCCGCCCACCATGCGAGAAGCATCCGGTCACCGTTCGCGCGGGCATCGTTCCGGGCACGCTGCGTGGCGAGGAGAGACTTCGTATAGTCCGCCTTTTCGTCCGCGCCGAGGAAAACGATGGGCGCGACCGGCCACGGCGGGATTGGCGGTGGCGACGCGGGTTCGTCCGGATAGATCAGGATTTCCTCGACGGCCTGCGTATATCCCTTCGCGGTGGCCGCGTCCACCTGCGCGGGGGTCGCACCGAAACCTGCCCGCCAGAGCAGCAGCTGTACTCGTTCTCGATCGCTCACAACGACGCCTCCGCTTTCTCACCCATAGACCGGGGTTCAGAATCCACGTACGGCAACACCAAAAACACGCGTTCCGCGTGCCTGCTCTTTCATACACGTACGAAGCATGCGGATCGTTTCATTTTCCCTTCTCCATCGTACGGCGTAAGAATACGGTAAGACGTTGGCAAGCAGCGAGTAACGCTCCCGATACATCCTTGCAGTGTAGACAGGTGTGATTCGGTCAGGGAGTGCGTTCGATGCAACCAAAAGTCTTCGCCGTAATCCCGGCGCTCAATGAGGAAGCCGTGATCGGCACGGTCGTCCGCAGCCTGCCGCACGATCTTCTCCAGCAGATAATCGTCGTGGATAACGATAGCACGGACGGCACCGCGACCGTCGCCTGGGAAGTGGGAGCGATTGTCGCCACCGAACCGGAGCGCGGATATGGTGCAGCCTGCGCGGCGGGCGTCGCACTTGCCCGGCGACTCGGCGCGACGATCATCGTGCTCCTGGACGGCGACGCGAGTGATGTGCCGAGCGACCTGTCCGCGATCCTCTCGCCCGTCCTCGCGGGCGATGCCGATCTCGTGATGGGATCGCGGGCGCGCGGCAGTGTCGAACCGGGCGCGCTGACCCCACAGCAGCGGTTCGGCAACTGGTTGGCGGCGCGCATCCTCCGGCGCTATGGCCTCGCGATCACCGACCTCGGCCCCTTTCGTGCCATTCGCGCTGATGCCCTCAGCATGCTCGACATGCACGAGCGGACCTATGGCTGGTCCACTGAAATGCTCGTCAAAGCGGCGCGCGCCGGGCTGCGGGTGCGGGAAGTGCCGGTTTCGTACCGCAAACGTGGGGGAGGCCGGTCGAAAGTCGGCGGCACGATCCGGGGCAGTATCAAGGCAGCCGTCGTCATCCTACAAACCGCATACCGGTATGCGGGGTGGGTTCCTGCGGGGGTAGTAACGAGCAATGAGTGCGCAATTGTGAGCGCTGAGGGGTGAGAGTCACTCCTTCTCATTGCTCGTTGCTTTATATGGGAGGTTTCATGATCACACCACATCGCGCGTTCGTGATTGGCGCGAAGCAGCCGGTGCCGGGCACGGTGAAGACCCGGCTGGGGCGCACAATTGGCGATGCGCGGGCGGCGGCCTTGTACCGCGCTTTTCTTACCGATCTCGCGGCCCGCTTCCGGCGCGCGGCGGGGTCGTACGATCTGCTCTGGGCATTCGCCCCCGCGACGGCGGATTTTCCTGCGCTCGTCGGCGCGGCGGACGGGTACTTCGCCCAGGAAGGAGCGGACTGGACGGAGCGACAGCGAAACATCTTCCGCTGGACGGCGGCGCGCGGCTACGATCAGACGGTTCTCATCGCTTCTGATTCCCCGCAGTTGCCCATCCAGACTGTCTCCGCCGCATTTGCTGCCCTGGATACCGCGATGGCGACCCTCTCCCCGACGGACGATGGCGGATACAGCCTGATCGGTCAGCGGAGCGGTGTGGATATGCTCGGCGCTGTCCCGATGAGCACGACGACCGTCTACGACGATCTGCGCGCCAATGCGCGGAGACGCGGCATCTCGCTACATTCTCTCGCCACGACCTGGGATGTGGATGAGGTCGCCGATCTGCATCGCCTCTTCACCTACCTTGCCGGGCCGCACGACGCGCCCGCCACCGCTGCCGCCTTCCATCATTTGCGCCTTTGGGACGACATCGTCCCCCGGCCGTTTGTGCCACACGGAAGCGACCGACTGGCGGCTGCTGGAGGTGAAGATTGATGGCGACGGCGCTCGTGACCGGCGGCGCGGGGCTGATTGGCTCGCACATCGTTGATCTGCTGATTGCGGAAGGATGGCAGGTGCGCGTGCTCGACAACTTCGAGCCGCAGACGCACCGAAACGGCCCCCCGGCATGGTTGAACCCGCGCGCCGCGTATCAGACCGGCGATGTCCGCAGTCGCGCCGACCTCCGCGCCGCGCTCGATGGCGTGGAGGCCGTCTTCCATGAAGCCGCGTACGGCGGCTATATGCCGGAGATCGCCAAGTATATCGAGGTGAATTCCTACGGCACCGCACTCCTGCTCGAAACGATCCGCGACGAGCGGTTGCCGGTCCGCAAGGTCGTCGTCGCCTCCTCACAAGCGGTCTACGACGAGGGAGCGTATCGGGGCAGCGATGGCGCGCCCTTCTTTCCCGAAACGCGGCCGCTCGCGCAGTTGCAGTCCGGCGTCTGGGAGGTCGTGGACGCACGCGGCTGCCCCGCGACGCCCATCCCGACGCCGGAACGAACCCCAATCGGTGGACAGACCGTCTACGCGATCTCGAAGGCGGATCAGGAGCGGCTCGTGATGACGTGGGGGCGGCAGACCGGCATCCCGACCGTCGCCCTCCGTTACTCCTGCACCTACGGTCCGCGCCAGAGCATCTTCAACCCCTACACCGGCGTGATCGCCATCTTCTGCACGCGCCTCCTGAACAACCGCGCGCCGATCATCTACGAGGATGGTCGGCAAACGCGCGACTTCTGTTTTGTGGAGGATATTGCCCACGCTAACCTCCTCGTCGGCATTGATGACCGCGCAAACGGTGGTATCTTCAACGTCGGGAGCGGCGTTGGCACGGCGATTGGCGATCTCGCCCGGTTGCTCGCGGAGACCCTCGGCGTCCCGATCGCGCCGGAATTCCCCGGCGAGTTCCGCCCCGGCGAAATCCGCCACCTGACGAGCGACATCAGCCGGATCGCCGCGCTCGGCTGGCAGCCGCAGGTGCCGCTCGCGGACGGCATCGCCCGCTATCTCGACTGGATTCGCACCCAGGGCGATGTCGCGGACTACTTTGCTGCTGCCGCCGCCCGTCTGCGCGAGCAGCGCGTCGTCCACGCCACACGGAGCGTAGATACAGGACTGAGGATTGAGGACTGAGGATACGTCGTGGCGGCATCCGAATTGACGCCAAAAGAGGAACAAACGACGGAGACGGCGAGCGCCGACAATCCGCGATTGCTCGGCGTGATCGCCGCACTCTGGATGACGGCGGCGATGTTCGGCCATCATCTCGTGTTCGGCATCGCCTCTGTGCCGGGGCTAATCACGGAGCGGATCATCCCACTCATGCCGGGGGCGGCGTCCGGCGACATCATCGGCGTACTCGAGCAGTTCGCCAAACTTCTGCCGGAACTCGCCGCGCTTGGCGCGCAACTGCTCGTCGGCGGCGCGGTGGCGATCTGGTACGCGCGCTCGTGGGGAGCGGACACTGCGCCTGCGTGGCAGCGGTGGGCGTTCGGGCCGCTCGTCGCGCTCGGCCTCTGGGTCGCGACGCTTGCCGCTCTCTGGCCCGTCCTCTCCGAGAATTACCACTGCCACACGCTCGCCACCGGCCGCGCGCTGACGATGACGGCGATTTTCTGCGATTACCTCTTCTTTGGCCTCCTCCTGCCGACGCTCTTCATGCTTGCCCGGCGTCAGAAAGTGGTCACCGCGATGACCACCGATGACGGGACGCACGCGGTCACACGGCGGCAGGCAATCACGTTCGTCGGCGCGGGCGCGGTTGTTGCCTTTGGCGCACTCACGCTCGGCCTCGTGCGCGTCTCAACGCTCGGCTACGATGGCAAGCGTCCGAAGCGTCCCGTCCAGCCAATCACGGACAATGCCGCATTCTACAGTGTGACGAAGAACCTCGCGGACCCGCAGATCAGTACGACCGATGGCTGGCAGTTGACAATCGGCGGCGATGTGGCACAGCCGATGACGCTCTCCTTCGCCGACCTCACGGCCCTCCCCGCCACGGATCTGACGGCGACGCTCGTCTGCATCGGCAATACCCTCGGCGGCGGCCTGGCGAGCACGGCGGTCTGGCATGGCATCCCACTGCAATCGCTGATAGAGATGGCGAAACCGCTCTCCGGCGTGGCGGAAGTCCTCTTCACCGCCTCGGACGGCTACACGAACACGATCCAATTGGACACGGTCGCCGCGGAAGGCGTGATGGTCGCCTACGGCATGAGTGGCGCGCCGCTTCCGGCGAAGCACGGCTATCCTGCCCGGATCATTACGCCGGGCCGCTACGGCGAGAAGCACGTCAAGTGGGTGACGCGCATTACGATCCAAAAGGGACACACCGCAGGGTTCTACGAATCGCAGGGATGGGACCGCACGGCGGTCGCCAGAACTCTCTCGCGTATTGACTTCCCGATGCAGGGCGACACGGTGACAACCGGCCAGACGATCATCATGCAGGGAATCGCCTACGGTGGCCTGCGCGGCGTCAGTAAGGTCGAGGTGACGACCGATGGCGGCACGACGTGGCAACCCGCGACGATCACCACGAACCCATCACCGCAATCATGGTCGCTCTGGCAGTTTCCCTGGACACCACCGAACAACGGTGACTACACACTCGGTGTGCGCTGTTATGAAGGCAACGGCACGCTGCAACCGACGAAAGCGGAGCCGAACTTCCCGAGCGGCGCGACAGGCACTCACATTGTCACAGTCACGGCGCGGCATGGAGTGTAATCGGGAAAAGGGGACGACCAGATAGAGAACAGTCAGGAAAGGATCTCTAAGGAGTCGGGGCAAGCGTCAGAGAATTGCGGAACCGACCCTGGACTGACCCGAAGAGACAGGAGTGGCTGACATCGGGGTGGGGTACACCCCACCCTAACGGTGCGTCGCGCACCATTGGTGGCGGGCATCGGCGTCGCGACCCTAGCGTGCAATATTTTTCCTTTCATCAATCGACCCAAATCGCGTGCCGAGGCGCAGGCGCGGATCACTATTCCCCCGCGAGTTGGCTCGCATGCGCGCCATCGACGAGCAGCGTCTGCCCGGTGGTGAAGGCGGACTCGGGCAGGCAGAAGAACAGCACCGCTGCCGCGATGTCCTCCGCCCTTCCGGGGCGTCCAAACGGGATGTTGCGCTGTGCAGACACGGCCTGCCGGGTGGGATCGCCACCAGCGCCGGGACGCTCCATGATCGCGCCGGGGGCCACGCAGTTGACGCTGATCCGGTAGCGCGCCAGCTCATAACTCATATTGCGCGTCATCATCTCGACCCCGGCCTTCGCCAGGTTGTAGACGGCGCCGTCCCTGTGGGGGACATGGACGCCGATCGTGCTGATGTTGACGATCCGGCCTCGCGTTCTTTGCGCGATCATCTGCTGGGCCGCGTGCTGCGCGAGGATAAACGGGGAGCGGAGATTGACATTGACCTGATACTCCCAGTCGGCGTCGCTGACCTCCCAGAAGTTCCCGCGAATGCTCATCCCCGCGTTGTTCACGAGAATATCGAGGTGATCGACCCGGGCGAGCGTCTCGACCGCCAGCCGGTGCGCGTCCCCCACACGCGCGAGGTCCGCCGGGATACCGAACGCGGCCACGCCGAGCGCTTCCATCGCGGCAACCGACGCCTGCACCGCCGTCGCCTCACGCCCGGAGACGACGATCGCCGCACCCTCTTTCGCCAGCCATTCCGCGATCGTCCGCCCCAGCCCGCGCGTACTCCCCGTAACGAGCGCCGTCTTCCCCGCAAGCCGCCGTACACTCCCGGTCATTGGCTCGCCTACCCTTTCAATGCTCCCGCAGTCAGGCCTTGCTCCAGCCGACGCTGGAAGAGGACGTATACGACGATCGTCGGGATCATCGTGATCGTCAGCGCCGCGAAGAGGGCGCTGAAGTCGTTCTGGTACCCCTGCTGGACGGCGAGGAACGCCAATCCCTGCGGGAGGACGTAGCGATCCCGGTTCGGATTGAGAACGAGGGGCAGAAGGTACTGATTCCACTGGCCGAGGAATGTGAAGATGTCCACCGTGATCAGCCCCGGTTGGGCCATCGGCAGCACGACCTTCCAGAACACCGCGTAGTCCGAAGCGCCATCCATAATTGCCGCTTCGGCCACCTCCGAGGGAAGGGTTTTGAAGAAGCCATGGAGGAAGAAGATCGAGAAGGGGAGCGAGTAGGCGATGTAGACGAGGATAAGCCCCTGATAGGTGCCGAGGATATGCAGTTGCTTGACCAGGAAGAAGAGCGGCACCAGCGCGAGAAAGACCGGGAACATCAGACCGATCAGGAAGATGTAGTAGATGATCCGGTTCCCCGGGAAGTCATAACGCGCGAGAGTGTACGCCGCCATCGCGGAGATGACGAGCGTCCCCGTGAGTGAGAAGGCGACGACGATGATGCTATTGAGGAAGTAGTGCCCAATGTTCGCCTGATTCCAGGCGCGCGCGAAGTTGTCCCACTGCAGGGATGTAGGCAGCCTCCACGGGCTGAAGAAGATCTCCTTGTCGGTTTTGAAGGAGGTGATGATCATCCAGACGAATGGGAAGACCACGAGAATCGCCCAGACGATGAGAAAGACCTGTGAGATACCGGTGAAGGCGATTCCCCCCACGCTCAGGCGCTTGCGCGTGCCGGACCGCGTGGTGGGCGCGGGCAATGCCTGGGCATCGGGGAGTTGTTGCGCGCTGTTGAGATTCATTCGTACTCCCTCAGTATTCGGTCTGCTCACGTCGGGTCACGCGGAGCGTGAGGAGGGACAGCGTGAGTGTCATCAGGAGGATGGCCACGCCGATCGCCGTTGCGTAGCCGAACTCGGAGTGCCCGAACGCCATGTCGTACATGTACCGCGCGACAACGTCCGAGGAGCGGTTCGGGCCGCCATTCGTCATTACCTGGATGAAGATGAAGAGGTCCAAGGCGCCGATGCCGATGAAGATGAGCGCGGTCTGGAGCGTATTCCACAGCAGCGGGATCGTGATGCGCCAAAACGAACTCCAGCGCGTCGCTCCATCCAGCGTGGCTGCCTCGTAGAACGTCGGGGGAATGGATTGCATCCCCGCGAGAAAGAGGACCATATAGAACCCGACCGCTTGCCAGACGATCACGGCCGTGACGGCCCAGAGCGCGGCATGGGGGTCACCGAGCCAGGTTCGCCGCAACCCGCCAAGACCGACGGTGCGGAGGAAGCCATTGAGCAAGCCGAGGCTCGGGTGATAGACAAACTGCCACAAAACGCTGATCGCCACGGCGGACATCACTTGAGGAAAGAAGAAGATGACCCGGTACGCATTCGCGCCGGGGACGCTTCGCCCCCCCTGGGTAAACATCGCGGCAAAAAAGAGCGCCATACCGAGCGTGATGATCGGGAGTGCGATCAGCAGCATCCCGTTGTGCTTGAGCGCGGTGCGGAAAAAGGGGTCGTGAATGAGCCGGTTGAAGTTATCCAGCCCAATGAACGTCTTATTGGCGGAAACGCCCCGCCATCGTGTCAGGGCGACATAGAACGACTGCGCGTACGGCCAGAGGACGAAGAGCGCATAGAGAATCACGCCGGGCGCGAGGAATGGGATGATGAAGTGGTACTTGTGGCGGTTCATTGCGGCGTCTCGCTCCTTTGTGAGCAATGAGCAATGAGGAGGGAGTGCTCCGAAACTCATTGCTCATTGCTTTTTAGGCGATGCGCTTGAACTTCTTGACGGAGCTGTCCTTGGCGATGTCGTCCGCCACCTTCTGGACCTTCGCGATGTAGTCATCCACCTTGATCTGCTTCGTCAAGAGGGCGCCCATCTGGTTCTTGGACTCGTCGTCGAGCGCCTTGTACCAGCCCGCGTACTTCGTGCCGGAGTAGGTGTTCTTGCCTGCCGCCTGGATCAATTTGTTGACCGACGCGAACGCGGTACCGAGTTCCAGGCCATCCGCCGCGCCCTGCACCACCGTAAGCGATTTGGTGTTCTGCGAGAAGAAGCGCGCCCCCTGTTTGGAGAAGAGCATCCGCAGATATTCCTTCCCACCCGGGACGTTCTTACCCTTGGACGGGACGAGAAACCCTTCACCCGCCGCGGAATCGATGCCTTCGAAGGGGATCTTGTCGTTCGGCAGCGACGGCACGGACGCAACGGTCATGTTGAATCCATCGGGGATCAGCCCCTTCTCCTCGTTCTCCAGCCAAGAGCCACACGGAATGAAGACGGCCTTGCCCTTCAGCCATTCGGCCTGCGCCTCGGTGTGCGTGAGTCCCTCGGTCCCCTGCATGATGTAGCCCTTGTCCGCGAGCTGGTAGAGCGCTTCGAGCGCGGTCTTCACTTCCGGCTGCTTCCACGCATTCGGCTCGAGGTTGTCGAGTTTGAGGATCGGGTCGATCCCGCCCGCCTTGTAGATCATGTCATCCATGACGGCTCGCATGTATTGCGGGTACTTGCCCTGGTAGGTCCACGGCGCGACGCCCGTACCCTTGATCTTCTCGCAGAGCGCGAGCATCGCATCCCACGTCTTCGGGTACTCCCAGCCATTCTTCTTCATCGTCGCGTCGCTGTACCAGATGCCATTGACGCTGAGGACGTAGTTCAGGACGAACATCTTGTTGTCGAACTTGCCCGGTTCCTGCGAGCCGGCGAGGATCGTCTCGGAGACCTTCTTTCCGGGCGTGTCGAAGGACGGCGCGTCCCAGAGGTCCTGCAATTCCGCGAGCTGGCCCTCCGCGACGAGCGCGGCGTTATCGAGGTTGCCCGCCCCGGAGTTGTCGATGATGTCCGGTGGGTTGCCGCCCACGAAGCGCGGTTGCAACTGATTGCCAAGTTGCTGGATACCCTGATAGGCGATCTTCGCCTTCGGGAACGCCGCCTGATAGATCTTGTTCACATTGAGGGCGTAATCGTCGCCATAGCCGCCCTTGAAAATGACGACATCGAGCGGTGCATCTTCCTTCACCGTGAGCGGGTTCTTCGCGTCCCCCGTGGGCAGGGTAATTGCGCCGATCGCGGGCGCTGCAGCGGACGGTACCGCCGCAGTGGCGCCCGATGTCGCCGGTCCCATGGTCGCGGCGGTGGTGCTCGCCGCAGTCGCGGCAGGCGTGCTGCCGGAGGCCTTGGGCGCTTCCGTCGCTGAACTGCCGCCGCAGGCAGCGAGCGCGGCAACGCCCGCTGCCGCGCTCGTGATCACCAGGAATCGCCGTCGTGACCAGGAATGGCGCCGTTCGTCTGTCATGCTGATTTTCCCGTCCCTTCCCACACAAACAGAAAGCCAATGCTAGACACTGTGCCATACGAGCGATTAGGCTCTACATCGTACCCCGCAGAGGAGAATCCCCGTTCGCTATTATGCCTTTTGCACACTTTGTGAGTGTATCACGCCGCGCTCTTCGGTCAAGTCCCGAACGGATACCGTTTGGAGTGAACCCCTCGTACCAGACCAGTGGGTACGTCAACCTTTCCCTGTCATGGGCCCATGCCGCTTCGAACGCGATGGGCGGCCGATCATCGGCGGTGGATGGGGTGTTGCCATTGCTCTGGTACGGGGTATCAGCACCCACCGGAAGGTTCGTGCGGAACGGTGGGCGCATTACGCCTGGGCCGCCGGGCTGGGAATGGAGAGGACATGCACGTTGAGGCACGCCGGCCTTCCCTCCGCGAGTCGTGCCGCGAGCGCCGCGCGGAATGAGGCGAGATCGTGGATGTCATCGCTGGTGGCGCCAAATCCGCGCGCGACCATGTCGTACCGCGTGGGCGAGAGATCGGTCGCCACCGCCCGCTCGGCGCCGTAGCGACTCACCTGCATGTGCCATTCGGCGGCCCAGCGTCCGTCGTTGCCGACAATCGCGATGAAGGGCAGACCGTGGCGGACCGCCGTTTCGAACTCGCTCAAATGATACCCGGCCGCGCCATCGCCGACGAGGACGATCGTTCGCCCGCGATGGCCCGCAGCCGCGATACCGACGGCGAGGGGAATGCTGCCGCCGATGCCGCCGAGCTTGCTGTTCCACAGGACACGATTGGGGAGATCGCGCAGGCCGAACCGAATCCACTGCGCGAACTCCCCGCCGTCCAGCACGATCACGTCGTCCGGCTCGAGGAGTGTGCGCAGTGCCACCGCTACCTGGAACGGATGAATGCCCGCGGACATCGCCATCGCGCTTTCCGCCGCACCATCACTGGACGGCGCGACCACGGGTTTCGATGCCGAGACGCGTGCCGTCGATGTCACGATCGCCGCGAGATGGGCCAGTGCGAGGAGTGGCGGCAGATGCAGATGAATGTGCGGAGCCCGGCGCGGCGCCGGATCGCCCGGCGCGTCAATGAGCAGCACCTCGCCACGCGACGCAATCACCGATGGATCGAGGAATCCGACGGCGAAATCCGCCGGGCCGATCACCAGCGCGCAGTCGCTCTCCGCGTACCGGCGAATCGCCTCGCCATACTTGAGATCGCCGAGGCCACGCGGCGCTTCGGTGACGACCGGTGTGATCCCCAGACGGGAGGCAAGCGTCCGCAAGGCCACGCCGGCCGGGCCGCGCGCGGCGGACGGCCGAGCGACGATCACCGAACGCGCCGCTTGGCTGAGTCGCGCCGCCATCGCGGCGAGGGCCGCTTCGTCCGCTGCGGTGAGCCGGGGAGGCACCGGCTCTTCTTTCACGCCGGTGCCGGGTTCGTCGTGCGTCGCAGCGAGGAGCGTGTCCACCGGCAGACTGACATGGACCGGGCCGGGCACGTATGCCTGCGCCAGGCGCCAGGCCTGGATCAAGACTTGGCGAATCTGCGCGGCGTTTGTCACCTGCACGGTCGCCTTGCGTACGGTTTGCGCCGCGCTTGCGTAATCGAAATCCTGGAAGCCGCCCGCGCCGACCTCCGCCGTGCGGCCCGCGCCATTGAGGAAGAGGAGCGGCAGTTCCATCTGCCGGCACGTCGCAACCCCCGGCAGCGCGGCGAGGAAGGCGGGGGCGGCGGAGACGAGCGCCACGCCGGGCGCGTCGCGCATCTCGGCGAAGGCGGCGGCGGCATAGGCGGCGGCCGACTCGTGGCGCATATGGATCAAGCGGAGGTCGGTGTCGATGATCGCGTCGTAGATGGGCAGGATTTGATTGCCGGAGACCGAGAAAAGGACGTCCGCGCCCAGGTCGCGCAGCGTGCGCGCGACAATCGCTCCGCCCGTGATCTCGCTCATCGCTCACCCTCGTTCCGTTCCTACCAGCGTGCCGGGGCGTTCCGCATCGAGAAGACGAGGCAGTATAACAGGGGCGCACACCCATTCCTGAAGATGCAGCCAATCGCCGCTCGTCTTCGTTCTCACAGAGAGGGACAACGGCCAAAGTCACCCATTTTCCCTGTCGGTTCTGTGCATCATTTTTCGGCGCTGCTCGGGGCTGATACCATTGCACTGTCAGATTCGGTGGGCAGGCGACGACCTCCGGCCCGGGTCGCCGAGTCTTGCCGGTTGGAATGGACACATTCTCGGTTCAGTGCTCCGCTGCCGGAGTATCCGCCTCTCCCTGTCGGTTGAATCGCCCGATAAAGCGATAGAACGTCGCCCGTCCAGAAGGTGGGACGGATGGCGAACCGGGCGCGACCGCAGCGAAACGATGACAAAAGATGTTCGCCTCATCCTCCTCTGCATCATGATCAGCGGGAAGGAAACGGCTCCTGGGAATCTGTGTTGTTCGCCGGAACAGGATGAAGCGAGGAGCTCCCCCGGGTCGCGGGGACGGATGCCATCGGTCGGATTGGTGAGCGGCAAGGCCGGAGGTTGCGGAATAGGGCCGCAGCCGTCACGACTTCGCCACTTCATGTGGTCGTGGCATCGGGCGGGTTTTTCAACGGTCCGTATTTGTGGAGAGTCATATGTCCAGGTCCATTTCTGTTTGTGACCGGGATGTGCCTTCGCGTCGATAGCGTATTGGCTGCGCTCGTCGAGAGCCATGAAACATTGCAAATACAGGCAAGTGGGCGTTTGACGAGCTCGCTGGTCGCATCGGTCAAACGCGGAAAGGTTCACGCCCGCGGCTAAATGAGACACCCTGTCCCGGGACCGGCATGGGAGAATACTGACCCACTACCCGCCCTGCTCACCGCGACATGGTTGTCGAGCGGGCTACGCAGCCACGACGGGCACCCTTGTGCAGCATGCCGGTGCCATCAGAGATGGCGTCCGATCTGGCCCGTATGGGCAAGGGCCCCGACCAGATTGAGGATCAGTCGCGCTGCCAGGAAACTGGTCATGTTCCCGAGATCGAGGGCGGGCGCGACCTCGACGAAATCGAGGCCGACGACGGTGCCTTTCGCCGCGATGCCGCGCAGGAGGTTCGTCGCCTCATAATACGTCACGCCGCCGAAGGCAAGAGCGCGGGTACCCGGCGCGATGGATGGATCGAGGCCGTCCGCATCGAAGGTAATGTAGTACCGCTCCGCTACGGGAATCTGCGCTAGGACGGCCTCGACGCCGATCCGGTGCAGTTCCGCCGCGCCGATCAGGATACTGCCGTATGCGCGAGCATCATCGAACTCGCTCTGCCGTCCGCTGCCCACGGAGCGTAATCCGATCTGTACCATGCCGCGCACCCAGGGTAACTCGGAGGCCCGGCGCATCGGGCTGCTTAATCCCTCGCGCACGCCGTTCCGCTCGTCGCGCCAGTCGAGATGGGCGTCAATCTGGACGATGCAGATCGGCGCGCGCCCCTCGTACGCACGCAGCACCGGGATCGGGATCGCGTGATCCCCGCCAAGGACGATGGGTATCGCGCCGTGATCCAGGATCGCGCGGATCGCGCGGGTCGCCGTGTGGTTGTTCGCTTCGTACGCGCCTGGCGTCATCGCCACATCGCCGCAATCCACAATCCGGACCGTGCGCCCCGCGAAAATGTCGCCGCCGAAGTCGAAGTCATAGTGCGTCAGGAACCGGGCCGGGCGCAACGATTGCGCGCGGATCGCATCGGGCGCGGCGCTGCAATCACCGCGCGACG
>JBPCPB010000243.1:0-25274 GCA_050999735.1 Thermomicrobiales bacterium
AAGCATCCCACGGTGTGCGGGATGAAAGCAGAGCTGGAGAATGACGCCGATCGCACCAACCGCACAACAGAGCGTAACGACGATCATCGCCCAATCAGGGAGGAATGCGCCGCCCCAACCGAAGCGTGCCCAGAATTCATTGAACACCCGTGGGCCTGCCCCCCCGGCACGGAGGTAGCGGAGATACGATCCCAGGGAGTAGGGCGCGGTGAACGAAAAGTGGACAGGAAAGAGCGCGCCGACAGTCGCGAGAGGAGGCGTGACATTCGTGCCAGAGGAGAGGCGGAGAAAGGGATGGACGAGCGGCGTCGCCCCGAATCCCAGGCCTTCGCCATGTGAAGCGCGAAAGAAGAGCCACGGTGCATACGTCACGCAGCCCGTCAATGCATAGACACCGATGGCGGAGAGCCGCGCTCGCACTGACTGGAGCGACGCGCGAAAGGGGAATGCTTTCGCGATGAGAACCGCTCCCGTGATCGCGATCACGGGGAAGGCCGTGGGTTTCATGAGCATCGTCAGTGCGGAGGCAATGCCGACCGCGCTTGCGAGTGTGAGCGAGACCGCCCGACGACGATAGAGAACCGCGACAAGCCACAGCAGGGCCGTCGCGCCGAAATCAACCGCCGCATCATTGTTCACCGACGCCGTCAGGTGGACGTAGGTTGGCATGAAGGCGACACAAAGGCCAACTGCCCATCCCCATCGGCGAGTTCGCTGAAATTCATACGCCATCAAATACGCGAAAACACAACTCAGCGCCCCCAGAAGCGCGGTGCTCGCCCGCATCGCGAAGAGACGAGAAACGATTGGGGCTTTGACAAAGATCAGATCGGGCGCCGCCATCAGCAGATAATAGAGGGGCGGGTAAGGGTTTGCCCGCGCGCCGCCCGAGTCAAAGCGGTTTCCGCCCGTCGCGCTGTATGTCCGCGCGGCCTGATAGTCGTACACCGTCGGCAATGGATTGGAGGGTTTGCCGTAGAAGCGATTGTCCCGCACGAGAGGATAAAAGAGTGTATTGTCGAGGCTCGTTTGCAGCTCTTTCGAATAGACTGCGTACTGCGTGTCAAACGGACGGTGCGGCAGGGCATGTTGCTCCACGATATGATTCACGTAGGCAAAGTGCTCGGTCTCGTCGGTCGCTTGCCACGGTGGCATGACAACAGACCAGATGAGCCGGACCGCGAGCGCGACCGCGAAGAGACTGAGCAGGTCAACGACAATCGCGTGGTGCGACGCGAGCACGCCACGCACCCGGCGGGAGACGCGGGGGCGGATCATCGCGGGTTCATCGTCCATTGTGGTGCGCTCCCGTTCCATCAGCGATGCTCCGCATGCACGATCATTCCTCTGAAGGCGCCTTCGCGGGGGAAAGGCGGCGGCCAAGCATCACGACAGACGCAAGCGCGACACCAAGCGCGGCAGCGAGGACGATTTGCCAGCGCACCGAGAGCAGAACCGTTGATCGCCGCCAGATTGGCCCGATCATCTGAAAAACATGCCCGGATGACCGACCATAGGAAACCCGAAAGAGCGCGGTGCCCGGTTGGGGTGAGTCGCCGACCGTGAGTAGGTAGCCATCGGGCTGGCGCCAGTCGGTTGTTGCGTAGAGCGAAATACCCTGGGCCGCAGTGCCATCCGATTGGACAACAATCTGGAATTGCTCTCCCGCGGAGGCAGAGAGAGGTGGCGAGAAATCGAAGCTGTGGTAGGCGTTATCATGGAGCGACGCCTTCTCAATGGTCTGCGTCGCAAGCGTCTTCCATCCGCCGTCACGGTTCGCCCGTATCTCGAATTGGAGCGTCCCGGCATTCGCGCGCTGATATGTCCCGAACAACAGCGCGATGGAATCAATCTGTCCACTCACCACCGGGAATTGCTGCGCCACCACCACCCCATGGGTGAGGGGAGTAACCGGATAGTGCTGTGCGTTGTTCGGTACGTAGATGTCGTTCCGCGTCGGCAGCGTCACGGGGAGCAATCCCACAACGATCACAATCCCGAGGCCGAGAAAGTAGAGGTAATCAAGTCGTCCGCTGAATCTCCTTTTCATCCGATCGTCACGCCATAGTACGCAACGAGTATGGTTGACAACCCGATCCCCTGCACGAGGAGCATCGCGAACGGCGCGATGCGGGTCGCGAAGGGCCGCTCCCCCAGCAGATGATTCCAACCGGAGAGGAGAAGAAAGAGGATGGGGGCGATGACCGGGAAAAAGTATCTCCCCTGCAATCCAACCGGCGCACCGGTGCTGCGGAAATTGACGTAGTAATCCGGCAGCAGGAAGAGGGTGAGCGACTGCGCGATCACGATGCCGAGGACCAGTACCAGGAGTGCGCGGCGACGTGACTGGAGTACGAATTGCAGGGCCAGCCCGATCAGGCCGATGATGCAGACGATCGTAATGACGCGATAGACCCCGTCGGAGAGTGGGGTGTCGAGCCAGCCAAAATATCCCCAGAACGTCTTGACGAAGAGCCAATGGAAATATGTCCAGCCCTGATGCTGCTCGTATTGGAGATACGCGGAGAGTGAATGCGTCGCGGCGGGGGGCGATGCACTCGCCGGGCCGTTGCTCGTCGTGGAGACCAACCCTCTGGTAAAGGGGAATATGCCGGTGACGAATCGGAAAAGGGGCGCGAATGACGGTATCCCGATGCCGGTATCGCGGAAATAGTAGATGCGAAAGACAAGCCACGGGCCGTATCCCACGGCAAGCCCCGCGACATACGCGCCGAGCGCCACGATCCGGGGCTGTATCCGTCGCCATCTCGTTCGCAGGAGAGGCCACGCTTTCACGAGCATAATGGCTCCCGCAATGGGCGCGAGGATGATCCCGGTCGGTTTCGCGAAGAGCATGAACCCGGTGGTCGCGCCAATCGCAAACGCCAGCGATGGCCGGATCTCAGGCCGCAGCCACGCGCGCGTCACCAGCCAGATCAGTGCCGTTGCGAACATAATCATCAGGGAATCATTGTTCGCGACGGCGGTATCGAACGCATACATGGGCAGCAGCGCCATACACATTCCGAGCGCCCATCCCCAGCGGCGCTCGCGGCGTATCTCGAACGCAAACAGGTAGCCAAAGAGGCAACTGAGCGCGCCAAAGAGTGCGGATGTGAGCCGCACCGCGAACAGGCGCGAGACAATCGGCGCGCCTTGCAGCAACTTATAGGGAAGGGCGGCAGCGAGATAGTAGAACGCGGGATAGGCCGTCGCCCGCCCGCCCGCAGATGTGAGGCGGTCTTTCGTCGGCGCGGTGTAGTCTCGCGCCGTCCTGTAATCATAGTTGATGGGGAAGTAGGGGAGTTCCCGGCTTTCCGAGCCGCTGATTCCCGTCGAAAGCTGGCCGGCGAGGGTCAGCCCCCCGCTGTGGAGCTGTTCCTGGGGGTAATAGGGATAGTTCGGATCCGGCGGGTGTGGTACCTGCCCGACTTCGACAATATGCGACACGTAGACGTAATGATCCGGTTCATCCGGGGCGAGCCACGGCGGAATGAGCAGCGCCCAGACAATGCGTACGGAGAATGCGATAAGGAAGACGAGCGCGAGATCGCGCGCAATCCCGCGTCGCCTCTCGGTATCGGTCACGGTCGCCGGTACCGCTGAACCTTTCCGCTGCCGCCATACGGAGAGGGCACGCTGCACGAGCCTGCGGCGCGCGAGCCATTGCCGCGTGTGTTGCCAACCGCTTGGCGCGTCCGCACGACCGAATGGGAGATTGATCGCCGCAAGCGCGAAGCCGATGACGAAATAACTGGCGCTCACCGACCAGACGCGGTAAGTTGTGAAATCAACGACTTTCACCCGCTGAAGCAAGACGAGAAAGAATGCCGCGCTCCCGGCACCGAGCGTGCAGAGGGCAATCGTACCATACCCAAACAGGGGGGATGACTGCCGCCGCATCATCCACAGAAGCCCGGCACTCGCCACGGCGAGGAGTGGCAGCATCCAGAAGAGCCACATGCGCTGCGAGACGCTCGACCATGCTTCGGTCTTATCAATCGTGATACTCTTGACCATCACGCCAAGCATGCGCGTATCGGTCTTCCCGGGCTGGAAGGTGTCCGGTAACAACTTAATTTCCGTCTGTTCCCCACCCCAATCGAACGGCACAAAGCGCAGGCTGAGCGACTGGAAATTCGCGTTCGTTGGGCCGGGGCGCAGTTGACCAACATCAACGCCGTTAGCCGCGACATGCACCGGCGCGTCCGGCCCGCCAGCGATGGCCGCGCTTCGCATCTCAACGATGAGGGTGATGGGTTTGTTGACGAGGAAATTCAGCAGCAGCGTTGCGCGATTCTGCGTCCAGGCATAGCGATTCCCCGCCGCGTCCTGCTCCGAGGGATAAAACCCCCGGTACTCCGCGAGTTCCGGCGCGTGGGCAAGTTGGTCGGGAACATAGGTATGGCGCAGCGCGGGCCGGGTGATCGCGACACCGGCAAACGCGGTAAGGGCGACAATCCCCGCGAGCGCCCAGAGAAGCGACCGCCGCCCCGCGCGGATCAGCAAATGGCTGAATACGGCGATCAGGATGAGTAAAATCCCCACCAGGGCAATGACACGCATCAGCGGTTGCGCCGCGACGAACCAGACTGCACCGAGGAGTACCATGAGGAGAATGAGCGGGGATGGTCGAGCCATGAGCGTTCTTGATTCCTTCGTGCGATGCCGCCGGTTGCGTTGTCGCTGGTTCCTGGCGCGCCAACGTTGCCGCTTGGCAGAGCGTATACTACACCAGCGGCGCGCACAAGTCCTTCATGTGTGGCGCGCCATGCGCTGCCACCACGACGCCGAGGAGTCTGTTCATTGCGTCAATCGCGGATTGTCTTTGTGCTGGAATACTTCCCTCCGCATGTGGGAGGCGTCGAAACGCTCTTCGCGCACCTCACCGAGGCGCTCGTCCAGACCGGCTATGCCGTCTCGGTCATCACGCTGCATTTGCCCGGCACAAAGACGAGAGAAGTGGTGAATGGCGTCGAGATCATCCGGGTACGCACGCCGCAACGCGCGCGGCGCTACCTTTTTACGATCATGTCGCTCCCCGCCGTACTCCGGCACGTTGCCAGCGCGGATATTGTCCATACGACGACCTATAACGCCGCGATCCCGGCATGGATCGCCGCCACGCTCTGGCGCAAGCCGACGGTCCTCACCGTTCATGAAGTCTTTGCGGACCAATGGAACACATTGCTTGGACTCAATCGTTTTGTCGGTTATGCCTTCCGGGCCTATGAATGGGCGATCCTCCATCTTCCCTTCGCGCGGTACGCGTGCAGTTCGGCCTTCACCCGTCGCCGGCTGGTGCGATTGATGCATGTTGATCCCGCCCGCGCGTCGGTCGCGTATCCCGCGATTGATTACACCTTCTGGGATGCTGCCGCGCACCGGCGGCGGGATCTCACGCGCGATCTCGGTCTCGATGCGCGGACGTTCCTCTCGCTCTATTTCGGTCGTACCGGTATTTCCAAGGGGATTGAATATTTGATAGACGCCATGCCCCGGATACGCGCGCAGGTGCCCCGGAGCCATCTCGTGATGATCCTCGCGAAGGACCCTGCGGATCAGTATGCGCGCCTGCTTCAGCGTATCGCACGACACAACCTGACGGAATACGTCACCATCCTCGATCCCGTCGCGCGTGAGGAGTTGCCGCAGTATCTCCTGGCGGCGGACGCGGTCATTATCCCATCGGTGTCGGAGGGGTTCGGCTATGCGGCAGTAGAAGCGGTGACACTCGGTTGCCCGGTGATCGCCACGACAGGGCACGCGGTGGAAGAAGTAGTGGGGGAGAGCGTGACGCTTGTGCCACCGCGCGATCCCGCCGCATTAGCGGATGCGGTCGTCTCTCTCGCCAGAAAGCGCCCGCCGCACCGCCAACCGGCCCGCTACACGGTCGCATCGCATATCGCGACGATGCAGGCAATCTACGCGGGCCTGATCGCGAGACGGACGCGGCAGGCCGCACCTACCCCGATGATTGAGCAAGAACCCGCGCACGCGCCGGAGGTGGCACAGCACGATGGATACGAGTAATCTGCACGTCGGCGTAAATACACTCTTCCTCGCGCTCGGCAGGTATGGCGGCATCGAAACCTATGTACGCGAGTTGCTGCGCGAATTGCCCGCGCTCGATGCCGCCGTGGCATATACATTATTCACCAGCCCGCAGGCTGCGGGTACCTTCGGCGAACGAGCACCCACGGTAGAGGAAGTCATCTGCCCACTCCCACAGATCGCCAATCGGAAGATAGTCTGGTCCTCTCGTCTCGCGTATGAGTACGGGATATTGCCCCAACAAGCCGTGCGCCGGAAGGTGGACGTGCTCTTCTCCCCCTGCTTCACCGCCCCGGCGCATCCCCGCTACATATCAGTCGTGACGATCCCTGACATGCAGTACATTGATATGCCGGAAAACTTCGCCTCCGTTGATCACGCGATCTTCACCCGATTGCTCTCCCACGCCGTCCGCTCCACCGCACATATTCTGACGCTCTCCGAGCATGCAAAGCGGCGCATCGTGGCGCATTACCAGATACCCCCGGAGCGGGTGACGGTCACCTATCTGGCGGCGGCCTCAGCCTACTTCATGCCGGTCAGCCCGGAGACGATTGCGCGGGTCCGCGAGCGATACGGATTGAAAGCGCCGTACATCCTCTCCGTCGCGACTCTGCATCCGCACAAGAATCTCGATGCGCTCATTGATGCCTTCGTCGCGCTACGCCAGACCCACGCATGGAAAGGTCAACTGGCGCTGATCGGCTTGCGCGGCACTGCGGCGAACGCGCTTCATACCCGTATTCGTGCCTTAGGACTGGCAAGGGAAATCGTTCTCCCCGGCTATGTACCCGACGCGGACCTGCCCGCCCTCTATCGCGGGGCGGAGATGTACGTGCTACCTTCCCGCTACGAGGGGTTCGGTATCCCGGTGCTGGAGGCGATGGCGAGCGGCATCCCGGTCATCACGACGCGGCTCACCTCATTGCCGGAGGTGGCGGGAGACGCGGCGCTCTTCTTCGACCCGGATGACCGGGCGGCACTCGTCGCCGCGCTTTGCCGTCTCCGCGATGATGACGCGTTGCGGCGCACGCTGATCGCGCGCGGCCACGAGCGGGCGCGGCTATTCACCTGGCAGCAAACCGCCGAAAGGACCCTCGCCGTATTTGAGCATGTCGCGTCGGAGTGATGCAGTCGGCACGGGATGCCGCTCTATGTGTACGAGGCCGTGCGCGGGGCCGAAGAGAAAGACGACGAAGCAATGAATGTTGGGGTGAATGGGCTTTTCGTTGTCCCCGCGGGTGCCGGCGGTACATGGACCTATCTCCGCAACGTGATGCGGGAATTACCCCCGCTCGACACCTCCGTCGCGTATACCGTCTTTGAGAACCAAGAAAGCGCGGGAATACTCAATCCCCGCAATGCAACGAACGTTCGGGAGATCGTCTGCCCAGTTCATGCGGCACGCCGACCGACACGTCTCCTCTATGAATACAGTGTGTTACCTCTCCAAGCGAAACGGAATCGTCTCGATGTTCTGTTTTGCACCTCATTTACGGCCCCAAATCGTTCCAACTATGCGACTGTTGTGACGATCCATGATATGCGGCATGAAGATCTGCCAGAAAGCTTTCCAATGTTCTATCGCCTCATGCTAACCCGCCTGGCCCGGCGTGCGGCGCGCTCGGCGGCACAAATTCTCACCGGTTCAGAACACGCGAAGCAACGAATTATCGCAGCATATGCGGTGCCAGCGGATCGTGTGCGGGTCGCTCACCTCGCAGCGGAACCGCAATACTTTGCACGCGTCTCTCATGAAGAGCGGGAGCGGATCCGGCAGACGTATCAATTGCGAAATCCTTATATTTTTTCTTTGGCCGCGCCTAACTACCAAAAGAATCTCAATCTGCTCGTTGATGCCTTCATTGCGCTTCGTCGGACATCGATCAACGTCCGGTTGGTCGCTCCGGGATTCTTCCATCCAGATGCCGCGCCGCTCCGGGAGAAGATGCGACGCGCGGGTCTCGAAAGTGAGATCATCGCAACCGGCTGGATTGCGGATGCCGATCTCCCCGCCCTTTATCAGGACGCGGCCGCATTCGTGGTACCCTCGCGATACGAGGGCTTTGGCATCCCGGTGCTCGAAGCGATGGCGAGTGGTACGCCCGTCGTCACGACCACCGCTACATCCCTCCCCGAAGTGGCAGGTGATGCCGCGCTTCTCGTCGCGCCCGATGACCCAGCGGCCCTGACGGCAGCACTGCGACGGCTCTTCGAAGATGCCCCTCTGCGCGATCATCTCACCGCGCGGGGCGAAATGCAGGCGCGTCGCTTCTCATGGAAAAAGACTGCGGAGATCACGTTGCGGGCGTTGCACGATGCGACAGCGTATCGTGGGCCAAAGGAGTGACCGGCGCCGTATTCCCCTCGCTCGATACCGATGCTCGGCGAGCACCCGGACATGCACTGCACACACAGCCGGATTCAGCCCTCAAGGGGCATCCGTTGGACTCGCGCCGCGCACCCCACGTCGCTGCAAACGAGCATCTCGATACCCATCCATGAGGTCACGAACGCGCGCTATCGCTTGTGGCGGTCGGGTGATATAAATGAGCATCGTGAGTACCATTATCAGCCTCCGGATTGCCATTGCGGGAGCGGGGAGCGGGCGGAGCCGGTCCATGGTTTGGATGCCGTTGCGAATGCCATAGTACACCGCGTTCGGTGGTTTCGTACCTTGCGATGAAGCGGAAATATGGTGATAGATGACCGCCGATGGAACGAGCAGAATGGAGAAACCGGCATCACGGGCGCGGAGCGAGTAGTCGATATCTTCGTAATACATAAAAAGTGAAGCATCAAAACCGCCCACACGTTCGTAGCATGCGCGGGTAATGAGTACCGCACATCCTGTTGTTCGTTCGATTTCCCGGATGTCCCGCACAACAGCGCCGTACGGCGCGTTGTAGTCGAGGTGATAGCTTCGGCCCGTCCATGCATTCGTTGTCGCGCCGGCGAACCAAACATGATGAGGCGGCTGGGCAAAGAGAATAACCGGACTGAGGATGCCCGCCTGCGGATGCATCCGTGTTGCCGTGACGAGATGAGTGAAGGCGGCCGGATCAAGCGTCGTATCATTGTTGAGCACGAGCACCGCGTCGGCGCCATCGGCAAATGCCGCGCTGAGGCCGACATTGTTGCCGGCCGCAAATCCCAGGTTCTCCGCGTTGACGATCACTCGTGCGGAAGGGAATTGTGCCGCAACTGCCGCAGGGGTTTCGTCCGTTGAGGCGTTGTCAACGACATAGACGACATGGGGAGTTGTTTGCTCGGCGAGCGATTGGAGACAGTCCAACGTGAGCCGACTATTGTTCCATGTCAGGACAACGACCGCGATGTTTTTCATGCCCATCTCTCTTGTTTCCATTGTATGTCGTTCGCCACTACTGCGCCAGACTATAGCATAGGTGTGAGAAGCGATTGGCGCGGTTGGGGCGATGTGATATGGTCACGCGATGAGATGGTGGCTGAAATGTTCGTGGGAGCCGGATGCAATCGTGGTTGGCGGGTACGGAAGAAGGGTAATCAAGCAGATAATTGCGCTCCCGATCCTCCGCTACAACGGTCTCTTTTTCCTTTCCACCGCTATCATCGGGCTAGCTAATTATCTCCTCAATACCACTGCCGCCCGGCATTTCGCTCCTGGGGAGTATAGTCAATTCGGTATCATGCTCAATCTGCTCGCGGCGCTCGCGCCGCTGACCGCATCGGTCAGTACGGCAGTCACGCGGCGGGCAATCCGCAACCGAGCGACAGCGGATATCGGGCAGACCGATGGCATCCAACGAACGCTGGTCCGTCATCTCTCCGTTATCTATGCTTGTGGCCTCGTACTCGTCGCACTGACGCATGAGCACATCGGCCACTTCCTCCGACTCACGACCACCTTGCCACTCTACTTTGTCCTGACAACGGGCTACTGGCTAATTCTTCAAGGACCCTCACAGGCGATTCTCTATGAGCGAGGAACGTACGCGCGATTGAGTCTCATTCTCCTTGCCGAGGGGGTGTTCCGGGCCATCTTTGGGGTTACAGCAATCACGCTCGGGCTCGGTATCGGGATCGCGCTCATGGTCTATACGCTCTCTGCGGCGCTCGCGGCGCTTGCGCTTCCGCGTCCCCGCGCCATCATACGCGGGCCGCAGGCATCACGGGCGAATATGCGCTCGCTGTATCGGGATATCGGCCAGTTAGTCGTTGCGAATATCTGTCTCACGTTCTTGGTCAGCGTCGATGTCATCATCTGCCGTCGCTATCTGGATTCCGTCACGGCGGATCGCTATGCCGCGATTGCCGCGATGGCGAAGTTCTTCCTCTTTGCGACGAGTACGGTGAGTCTCATCGCCTTCACTGAGGTCGTACGGGCATCCGAGCAAGGACGATCGAGCCGACACTTCCTGGTGATCTCCTTCGGTCTGATCGGTGGGCTTGGATTCCTCTTCACGACGCTCTGCCTCCTTTTCGGTCGTATCATCATGACGATCGCTTTCGGCGACGCGTATCGCGTCAGCGGTGACGCTTTATGGATTACGGCAGTGAGCGCGTGTGCGATGAGCGTTGTCGCCTTGGAGGTCTCGTATTTTAATGCTTTCAGTTGGCTCTGGTATCTGCCGGTATTGGTGATTGGCAGCGTTGTGACGATCGCTGCTCTGCCGCTCGCGCACCATGATTTGCGCCGATATGCGGGCATCTACGCGCTCGGGACGATCACCGTGGCAATTATCCTGCTCATTCCGCTTTTTCTCGCGCTCACGGGGAGAATTCGGCTGGGGAAGCCGACCAGACCAGTATCCGAATCGGACGATGCCGACGTATCGGAGGATCTTGTATCTGCGTACGGCGATAGCACTGCAAACGATCACTGACACTCGGCGCACATCCTTACAGTTTAGGCGGAACTGCCGAGCGAATGCGGCCGCCAATTTCACCCGAATCGCGATCGCATCTGATTGAAGGGGGGGCAACCAATTGCCCCTCGTTGCCCTGCTCGACGATTGCCTGGTGCGCATCGGTGGGAATCGCACCATTCGTTGGTTCCGCTCCCGCCTCCGAATCCTCTTGTTGCAGGCCATGGACCAGCAGCGCGTATCGTTGCGCAAGTTGCCGATTCTCCCGCGAGAGTCGCGAGATGACCGTCGAGAAGTGGAGCAGGATGATCGTCGTGAAGGCGAAGCCGACGACGAAGAGTGCGTTGACGGGCGAGATGATGCCAAGCGCGCGCGCGAGGAAATTGAGCGCGGGCCGCACGAGTGAGAGGAGCAGAAGGACCGTCGCCGTCGCCAGCCAGAGGATCGAATATTCCTCACGCAGTCGCCGCCGTCGCACCGATTCGATGATGTATCCCAGCAGGAGGGCGGACGCAATCACCGCGACGAGGTCAATCCGGCCCATCGTTAGACACCCCGCAGTGGCGCGCGCAACCGCTCGATACAGAGCGCGAGCGTCACCTTAATCATGTAATACATCGAGCGCCCAATATTGATGGACGAGACGCCGCCGACGCGCCCCTGCATCGCGGCATAGACTTCACTGACGCGCAGGTTGTAGCGCCGGAACGTGAGCAGGCTTTCCGGCTCCGGGAAGTCCTGCGGATAATCGGCCGCCGCGACGTGGAGCGCGCGCGCATTGAGCGCGCGGAACCCGGAAGTCACATCGGTGTAGGCGTGTCCGCTGAGGAGACGGATCAGCGTGGAGAGCATGACGCCGCCCGCGCGACGGGTGCGCCCCCCCCGGTAGCCGTGTCCCTTGATCGCGAAGCGCGACCCGACGACGACATCCGCGCTGCCCGCCGCGATGGGCGCGATCAACGCGGGAATCTCGCGCGCCAGATGCTGACCATCCCCATCGAACTGCACGGCGATGTCATAGCCCTGCGCGACGGCATACTGAAAGCCCGTCTGGTGCGCCCCGCCGATGCCGAGGTTGAAGGGCAGCGTGATAACCGCAACACCGAGTTGCCGCGCGATGGCGGACGTGTCATCCTTCGAGCCATCGTCCACGACGACGATGTCAATGCCGAGTGGGTTGCTCCGCAAGTCGCGCACGACATGCGGCAGCGACGCGGCTTCGTTGTACGCTGGCACAATGGCGACGATACGCTGATCCTGCATGCGCGGCGACCTCCCTTCACCCATGACCCCCACAGCAGGATACTACATGGCGCATGTCGCTGTCATTCTGAACGCGTCCGCTGATTTATGGATTGATTGACGCCCTGGCGGGTGACGTGATACATCTCACCTGGCGATGAGGCTCGCCGGCGTCTCCCTCCGAGACCGACCCGCCCCGAGCAGGGCTAAGGGGCTGATAGCTTCTACCGGCATCGCGCCGTGTAGGGGCGTTTTTGTTGATCGGACTGGAGGGATAACGTGCGCGTTCTCATCGTCGCCATTGGCGCAGCGCTGGGCGGGGTCAGCCGGTACCTGCTGCAAGGCTGGATATTGGAACGCACCGGCCCAAGCATCGTCGCGCTCTTCATCATCAATGTCTCGGGCGCATTCGCGCTCGGCCTCGTCACGACGCTGGCAGTGGACCGCGCCCTCATCAACCCGGAGGTGCGCCTGCTCCTCACGACAGGTTTTCTCGGTAGCTATACGACCTTCTCGTCGTGGATGCTCGAATCGTTCCAACTGATGCAGGCGGGCGATCTCTGGCGGGCGGCGGTCAATGTGGTGGGTAGCGCGGTTATCGGCCTGATGGCGGTCTACCTCGGTATTCTCGCCGGGCGACTTATATAATCACGGGAGGCGGAGATGGCGGAGGCAACATTCCTGATCCCCGAAAAAGACGCGGGCCGCGCGCACGCGTTGGAACAGCATCTGTGTGACGTTGTCGGACTGAAACAGATGCGAATAGTGCATAAACCCTTCGATCCCTTCGGCCCGGATGCGGACGCTCAGCCAAGCGAGGAAGCCTGCGTGACCGTCGCCTATGACCCGGCGGAAACGACGATTGAGCGCATCAGGAAGACATTCACGGCGCTCGGCATCCATGTGCTGGACGCGCGCGCCGATGGCTAGCGTCATCATTTTCTTCTCTCTCGGGCTGGATACGCTCGCCGTCTCCCTGAGTCTCGGGCTATCGGGGTTGCCCCGGTCGCGCTGGGCGCGTGTCGGGCTGACCTTTGCGCTCTTCGAGGGGATGATGCCGATCGTCGGGCTGCTGATCGGCCAGCGCCTCGGGACATTGTTTGGCGAAGTCGCGGAATACATCGCGGCGGCTATCCTCATCGTCATCGGCGCCCTCGAGATCAAGGAAGCCTTCACAGACGAGGATGACGATGATGAGCCGATCATCCTCACGACGACCGGCGAGAAGCAGCGGCCGCTCGTGCTTGTCGGCCTCTCCGTGAGCCTCGACGAACTGGCGGTTGGGTTTGCCCTCGGCGTGTTGCATGTCTCTCTCGGGCTTGCGCTTGTCTACATCGCGGTGCAGGCGTTCGCGCTCACGTTCGTCGGGCTGACGGTCGGGCGGCGGCTCGGGCGGCGCTTCGGCGAGCGGACGGAACTCGCCGCCGGTATCGTCCTCGCTCTGCTCGGTGTCGCGCTCCTCATCAGCGCCATCACCGGCACGCACGTCGTCTAAGATCCGTCAGTTCATTGACATTCGTGAAAATCCGCACGATAATCGGCCTGTGCAGTCTTCGGGGCAGGGTGTAATCCCCGACCGGCGGTAAGGCAGTCGTTACCCGCATGCCAAGCCCGCGAGCCATACCGATACGTCCCAACGGGTATGGCAGACTCCGGCGCAATTCCGGGGCCGACGGTGAGAGTCCGGATGGGAGAAGACGCATCACCGATGTGTGGCGGGTAACGCGATCCCGGAGGGGACGCGGGAAAACGTGGTGGCATAGGCGTCAGCCTGTGCTTCTCGTGGCAGGCTAAAGCCCGCCGCCACCCTGTATTTCCCCATCTTCGGTATCTGCTCGCACATATGCCCCGACGACTGTGGTCGCCGGGATTTTTTGTGCCCCCGGCGTGGTTCTCTCTACCGGGAGGTACGCCGGATGGTTGGAACACTCGAACGAACGAAACAGACCGCACCGATGGCGAATCCTTCCACGCCCGCGCCACAGCGACCGCAGAGACGATTACGCCGCAACATGACATGGACGAACGCACTCGCGCCGGTCGCGGCGTTCATCCTCCTCATCGTTGTCTGGAAAGCCGCTGTTGTAATCGGTGGCTATCCGCCGTTCCTGCTGCCGCCACCGGAAGCGGTGGCGCGCTCGTTCTGGGATGCGCTGCGCGGCGGCATTCTCTGGCCACATATACGTACGACGCTGATCGAGGCGGGATATGGCGCGTTTCTCGGTATCGGCGTCGCCTTCGTGCTCGGCTATATCGTTGTTCACCTGCCGCTACTGGACCGCGCGTTCGCGCCGGTGATCGCGGCGAGTCAGGCGCTGCCCGCCGTCGCCCTCGCGCCGATCATCATCCTCTGGTTCGGCACGGGGCTGCTGCCGAAAGTGCTCATTTGCGCGCTGATCGTCTTCTTCCCCGTCCTCGTCACCTGGACGGTCGGTCTGCGCGGCATTGACCGGGCGCTCCGCGATGTGGCGCGCATCTACGGCGCGAATCCGTGGCAGACGCTCCGCTACGTCGAGATTCCGCTCGCGCTCCGGTCATTGCTCGGCGGTGTCCGCATCGCCTTCACGCTGGCGGTGACGGGCGCGGTGATCGGCGAGTTCGTCTCCGCCAAACAGGGACTCGGCTACCTCCTCAAACAGGCGGAATTCCTCTATGACACGCCACTGAAGTTCGTCGCGCTCTTCTGTTTGATGGCGATTGCCGCCCTCGGCTACGCCGTCATCGCCCTGTTGGAACGTTTGCTGCTTTCATGGGAGGATTAGCATATGCGCCGTCGCGCCTTCTTTGCTTCCACTGCCGCCACTGCACTCAGCACACTCCTCGCCGCCTGCGGTTCGTCGAGTGCGACTACCACACCGAACGCCGTACCGGCGACGATTGCCCCGCGCCCCACCATCGCACCTGCCCTCAGTAGCGTAACCGGCGCGGCGAGTACGACAACTGTGCCGTCCGCCGCTGGCAGGCCACTGACGACGGTGAAACTCGCCATCAGTTATGTCCCGAATGTCCAGTTCGCGAGCTTCTACATGGCGGACGCCAAAGGGCGCTTCGCCGCTGAGGGACTGACGGTGGAGTACGACTACGGCACGACGACCGACTACATGCAACTTGTCGCGCGCGGCGAGCGGGATTTCCTCGACGCCAGTGGCGATGAGGTAGCCTTGGCGCGGGCGCAGGGCCTACCTGTCGTCTACGTCGCCTCCGTCTACCAGCAATACCCGGTCGCCATCTTCGCGCCGAAAGGCAAGGGGCTGACGGATGCGCAATCACTGACGAAACTGAAGATCGGGCTACCTGGCAAGTTCGGCTCGACCTACATCGGCTACAAGGCGATCTTGTACGCGAATAAGATTGACGAAAGCAAGGTAAACGCGGTGGAGATCGGCTTCACGCAGGCGCAATCCGTCCAGGCGGGCAAGGTGGATGCGGCGGTCGGCTTCGCCAACAATGACCCGATCCAACTGAAGGCACAGGGTGTAGATGTAGACATGCTGCGGGTCGCGGATGTCTACAACCTTCCTTCCGCCGGGATCGTGACGAGCGAGAAGATGCTCGCCGACCATCCCGACACCGTCCGCGCCTTCCTCCGTGCGATGATCGCGGGGATGCGCGACACGCAGGCGGACCCGAAGGGCGCGTTCGCTGCAGTGCTGAAGATCGTCCCTGAGGCGGCGAAGAGCGCGGACGTGCAGCAGCAAGTCCTCGCCGCGACGATTGATCTCTCTGGCGACCCATCCAAATACGGCACGATTGATCCCGCCGCCTGGACCCGCATGGCGACTTTCATGAAAGAAACCGCTCTCGTCAAGGGTGACCCCAAGCCCGAAGAAATGTACACCACGAAATTCCTGCCGTAGAAGGGGAAGTGAACCACGAAGGCACGAAGAGGGAAAAGAGAGGATTGGAATAGATTTCTCTTCTTCTCTCCTTCGTGCTCTTCGTGCCTTCGTGGTTCAACCAGCCTCCCCGTAAGCCAATCGTCACTTTCCGTGCGTATACTGAGTGCAGGGGAAAGACGCGAGGGAGTGACTAATGGATGAACGGCGCACAGCGGGATGGATCGGGTTCGGGGCGGGCGTTGTCGCGGCGGCACTGATGGGCATAGTGATGCTCATTGTGCGGATGGCGGCAGGGATCCCGTCGTACCCGGAACTGATCGGCAACGCACTGAGCAGTAATGTGCCGATTGCCCTCTTCAATCTCTCCACCGGCACACTCGGTACGGAAACGAAGCCGCTCCTTTTCTCCATCATCACAGTGGGTATGGTCACGGTCGGTGGGGTGCTCGGCCTCATCTACACGCGCCACCTCTGCCGACCCGATCATGGATGGCGTGGGGGTATGCTCTTTCCCGCCGTCCGGCTCGGTGGCATCGTCTGGCTCGTTCTTATGCTCGCCCTATCGCCGCTGGTCGGTGCGGGCATTCTCGGCATATCGCTGGGCGGCGGGCCAACGGGCTATCTGCTGACTGGATTGCTCCTGTGCGCGCTCTATGCTGTCACACTCGCCGGGATGGCGGTCGCATTTCGGCGCGCCTTCACTCCGACCGATGACAGTGAAACGGCTCTTGACGAGCGGCGGCGTGCGCTCCTCCATAATGTCGCGATTGGCGCGGCGCTCCTCTCGCTCGGCGGACTGGCCGTGCAGGTGCGCCGCTTCGCGTACCATCCATTGCCAGGCGATGCGCTATCACCCCAGGGGCCAACGCTCGCGCAGCAGCAAGCCGAGACCATCGCGCAGACCGCGCGAGCGGAGGCGAACCGCGCAACCAGTCCGGCCGTTGCCGCGCTGCCGCCGACCGTGCCAGCGCCGACGCGAATCAGCGCCCCGTCACCATCCGCCGCTTCGCCTTCCGACACGGCGACGCCAGTGCCGAGCGCGACGCCGAATGTCGGATCGCCGCTGAATACCGCGACTCCACCCGCGCCATTTGTACCGGCGCCCGGCGATCCGGCGGCCGAGGTGATGTTCCAACTGGTTGCGGACAAACTCCCGCCCGAAGTGACCGACAGCGATCACTTCTACGTCATTTCCAAGAACTTCAGCGATCCGATCGTCCGGCAGGACAAGTGGCGGCTGATGGTGGATGGCATGGTCGAACACCCAACGACGCTGGTCTACGAGGATCTGCTCGCGCTGCCAAGCACGACATTTCTGCGAACGCAGGAGTGCATCAGCAATGAGATCGGCGGCGATCTCATTAGCAACGGGCAGTGGACGGGCGTGCCGCTCCGCATCGTCCTGGAGCGCGCCGGTGTCAAGCCGGGCGCGATCAAGGTGCAGTTCACCTGCGACGACGGCTACACAACCGCGATCCCGATTGCGGAGGCGACAGAGGAGCAAACGATCCTCGCCTATCACCTGAATGGCACGCCCCTGCCGGAACGCCACGGCTTCCCCACCCGGCTGATCTTCCCCGCGCACTACGGCATGAAAAACCCGAAGTGGATCACCCGCATCACCGTCACTGCGGACGACTATCTCGGCTACTGGGAGCGACAAGGCTGGTCGGACGCCTCGATCGTTCAGACGATGTCGCGCATTGACACGCCGACGCGCAAAGATCGCCTCGCCATCGGCGTCCCAACGGTAGTGGCGGGGATCGCCTACGCAGGGAATCGCGGTATCTCCCACGTCGAGGTGAGTACGGACGACGGCACATCGTGGGAGCAGGCGGCGCTCGAACCGCCGCTCGGGACGCTCACCTGGGTCTTTTGGGCCTACCAGTGGGCGCCGCCGAAAGCGGGCGAGTTCAAAGTCCTCGTTCGCGCCACCGACGGCGCGGGCACCCTCCAACCCGTCGCATCTACCCCGCCCATCCCCCTCGGCGCCACCGGCTACCATCGCGTCCCAATGACCGTCCGGTGAAACCGGGTTGGACCGCAGAGACGCAGAGGACACAGAGATCACAGAGACCACAGAGAAATGCGAGATTGAGTCTCTTTTTTTCTCTGTGCCCTCTGTGTCCTCTGCGATCTCTGTGCTGCGTTCCCTTCGCTTTTCTTGGCGTCCTTGCGGGCGCCCTTTGGGTGGTATTGGCGGTTCAACCCGGTTTCAGTAGCCCGCTTTGATGTCCACGGCATCTTGAAGATCGTCGCCAGCGAGGAAGTGGCGGACGTTTTCGACGAGCAGGTCCATGCCGCGTTCCCAGTAGTGCGGGGTGCTGGCGGCGGTGTGGCCGGTGACGAGAACGTTCGGCATCTCCCAGAGAGGTGAATCGGCCGGGAGCGGTTCGGGCGTCGTCACATCGAGGCCCGCCCCCGCGAGCGTGCCGCCACGCAGCACGGAAATCAGCGCTTCCTGATTGATGAGACCGCCCCGGCCGATGTTGTACAGATACGCGGTACGCTTCATCTGATCCAGTTCGTCGCGGTCAATCGTGTATTTCGTCGCGCTCGTCAACGGCAGACAGAGGCAGACATGATCGGACTCCGCGAGCAGTTCCGGTAGCGCGTCGCCAGTGAGGAGCCGTGCGACATACGCGGGCTTCTGATCCGGATGCCGCTGGATAGCGAGCACGCGCATGCCGATCCCGTGCGCCTTGCGCGCCAGTTGCTGGCCGATCTCGCCCATACCGATGATGCCGAGCGTTTGGCCGCCCAGTTCAAATGTTGGCAGGGCGGTATCATCCTCCGGCCACTGATGCTGATCCTGCTGATGGAAGAGCGGACGGAGGGCGCGTGCAAAGGCGAGCATCATCGCCAGCACATGCTCCGCGATATTTGGCGCGGCGATGCCGCTGAAGTTGGTCAGCAGAATGTCGCGTTCGGCGAGCGCCTCGATCGGCATCTTTTCGACGCCCGCGCTCGTCGCCGCCACCCAGCGCAGTTTCGGCGCCTGCTTGAGTAGATCGGGTGTCAGCGCCGCGCCACCAATGAGCGCGTCGGCGTCCCCGATCTCCGCCTGCAATGCGTCGGGCGTGATGCACAGCGGAAAGTCCGCCTCCGGGAACTCCTGCTGCAATCGTTCGAGGTAGCGTGCCTCCAACGGCACTTGCACGATCAGTTTCGCCTTTGCCCGCTTGCTTTTGCCCATATCTCGCTCCTCATGCACGCATCTATGACGGCGCGTTATTGCGCCGCGTAGAGATACCCTCGCACGCGGGATGCCACCTTATGGAATCGGCGATTCCCGGTTAATCGTGCGCGTTGCTTTCCGCAACGGCCCGGACGACGCCGTCGAACCCCTTCGCGACGACGAGCGCCAGCGTATCGGAAACCAATTCATTGAGCGATACCCCTTGACGGTTCGCTTCCCGAACGAGCGCGGTATGGACGGGCGGCGGGACGCGCACAATGAACTTCCCACTTTTCATTGTCGTATCATCAGCCGGTCGTGGCGGCGGTACGGGCCGACCGAGCGCGAGTGCCGTTGCAATCCATGCCCGCTTCGCATCCTCAGCAAGTGCCAGCATCTCCTCTAGCGTGTCGGCTGCCGCAATATGCCCCGGCGTTCGGGAATCTCACCACACCACGCATCATCGTCCTCATCGCGCCAGATCACGAGCCGATATGGTTGCGCGGCGAACGCTTCAACTTCCGGGGTGATCGCGATTTCTTTCACCTTCCGTGCAGGCATAGTGTTCCTCATTACTGTCGTTCTTCCGTGCGAATACGCCGTGCACGGCAATATCGGTTAGGGGTTTCGATAAGAGCAGTGGGAGCCACTATACCGCTCGGAGTTGCGTCTCCGTCGCATGGGCTGCTAATTCGGTACCGGTCGCGACCACAGTTTTTGCCGGGCTTTTCTTATCATCCCGAAGCAGCGCCCACGTTGCGACCGCATCGCGACCATCTATCTGTATCGTAGAACGAACTTCCTTGAGCGCTGCCTGCTCGGTATCATATGCATCAAGGAGATTGCCCGTATCGTAATCCCACAGTTCGTAGATTGCTTTCATTCCTGCCCCTTTACACCGATTCAATAGACTGCACACAGCGGCAAATTTCGTCCGGTTCACCCCAGATCGTGTAATGCCCATCGCTCGTGGTCGTTCTCTCATACGTTATACGCTGATTGTCAGGAATTTCAACCTCCGCGATAAACGTTCCGAGCATTGGGAACATCGTCGCCGTTCGTCGCGCTTGTTCCGGCGTTTCGTAGGCGGAAAGCCCATCCCATAATCGCGCCTTCTCCGGATTATTCGGTGGTCGCCTCCCGCGCGCTTGGTACGATATAAAGTCGTCGGGTTTCGCCGGGTCGCTCTTGACGATGCGATACAACGTGAATGGCACCGTGCGGTTTTCCTTACCCATCTCAAGACGGAGCCAGTCATCTGCTATGAATCCCTTATGCGAGCGATGGCAGGCGATCCGTCCACGGATAGGCCAGCTCGAAGGCCGCCGAGGCGCGGAGGACGGTCGCTTCGTCGTAGCGGCGGCCGACGATTTGCAGGCCGACGGGGAGACCGCTCGCCGTCCAGCCACAGGGAACGGTCGCGGCGGGTTGGCCGGTGAGGTTGAAGGGATAGGTGGCGGCGGTCCACTGCCAGCCCTCGACGGACTGCCCGTCAATCGTCTCCGGGCCGAAGCGGTTGAGGCCGAAGGGCGGACAGGTGACGGTGGGCGTCAGGAGCAGGTCGTAGCGCTCAAAAAAGGGCCACGTCTGTTGCCAGAGTTGCTCGCGCTCGGTCTGCGCCTGCATGATCTCCGCCACGCCGAGGTCGCGGTAGCGCGCCAGTGTCTCCGCGAGCGCGGGATCGAAGAGGTCGCGGTGCTCCGCCAGCAGCGGCGCATAGCGTCCGGCGAGCAAGCCGTGGAAGAGCACATCAATTGCATGACGTGGGTCGGTGAAGCCGGGGTGCGCCTCCTCCACGGTGCAGCCGAAGTCCGCGAACCGCCGGGCGGCGGCAGTCGCGATCGCACGCACCTCCGGGTCCACGACCATATAGCCGAGGTCGGCGCTCCACGCGACGCGCAACCCCGCGGTGCCGCCGTCGCAGGCCGCGAGGTAATCCACGCCGCTCGCCGGGAGGGATTGGCGGTCGGATGGATGCGGCCCGGCGAGCGCGTTCAGCATCAAGGCAGCGTCGCGCACCGTGCGGGTCATCGGGCCAAGGTGCGCGACATCAAGCCCAACAGTCGGCGATGGGATGCGACCATACTGCGGTTTGAGGCCGAAGATGCCGCAGAAACTGGCGGGCGTGCGGATCGAGCAGACGCCATCGCTGCCCGTTGCAAGCGGCGTCATTCCCGCCGCGACGGCGACCGCGCTGCCGCCCGATGATCCACCCGGCGTCCGCTCGGTATCCCACGGATTGACGCAGGGCAGGCCGAGGCGATTGTCCGTCGCGCCCTTCCAACCGAACTCCGGCGTGTTCGTCTTGCCGACGATGATCGCCCCGGCAGCGAGCAGCCGCTCGACAATCGGGTGATTCTCGTCCGGCACGAAGTCCTTGTAGAGCAGTGAGCCGCGCGTCGTGCGGATGCCCTTCGTGTACGAGAGGTCCTTGATCCCAACGGGAACACCATGCAGCGGGCCAAGCGGGTCGCCATGCATCACTGCCGCCTCTGCCTGCCGTGCCGCCTCCCATGCCTGCTCGCCTGTCACCGTCAGGTAGGCGCGGAGGCGCGCGTTGAGGCGGTCAATCCGCGCCAGCACCGCGTCCGCCAACTCCACGGGCGAGAGCCGCCGCGCGCGGATGGCGGCGGCAAGGTCGGTCGCAGGCATCCAGCAGAGCGCGTCATCGGCCATAGGGTTTTCTCCTTCGCTGTAGTCGGAGTTGGAATCGTTTTGTGCAGTATCGCATAGGCAGAAGCGCCGATTGCCCTATACTACCGACACAACGGTACTCCGCCATACAAAAAAGGACGAATCACGATGGCCGATCAATTCAACGCCGACAACCTGGGCAGTTTCCTCCGTCCGCCATATCTGCTCGATGCCCACCAGCGCAAGGCATCACCGGAGGAACTGCGCGAACTCGAAGACCGCGCCATCATTGACGTGCTGAAGATGCAGGAAGAGGCCGGGATGCCGATTGTCACGGACGGCGAGTTCCGGCGCGAACTCTTCTTCTCGACGGTCGTCGCTGTCGCGAACGGATACGATCCCTACGGCTACGAGCGGTTCCACCGCGATGAGGAAGGCCACGAACTGCACTTCGGCACGCCAACGCCCGTCGCCAAACTGACGCGCAAGGCGAGCCAGGTGGATGTCGAATACGCCTTCACGCGGCAGCACACGACACAGCCGATCAAGGTGACAATGCCCAGCCCTTCGATGATGCGCCGCTACTGGGTCGAGGGCCGCTCCGACAAAGCCTACGCCAGCAAAGAGGCGTACATGGACGACCTGATCGCCATCGAGCATGAGGACGCGAAGGCGCTTGCCGCTGCCGGGGCCGCGTACCTCCAAATTGACGCGCCCCACTTCGCGATGATGCACGAGACCGGGACGCCGGAGCAGCAGGCGCATATCGGTGATGCGATGCGCGAGATGGCCGCCCTCGACAATCGGGTTTTCGATGGCGTGCAGGGGGTCGTGACGGCGATTCACATTTGCCGGGGCAACTACCGCAGCATGTTCACCGGCACCCAGCCGTATGACGCCTATGCCGAAGCCCTCTTCAGCGCGCTCCAGTTCGACCGCTACCTGCTCGAATACGACGACTATCGCTCCGGCGACTTCTCCGCCCTCCGCTTCGTCCCGCCAACCACGACCGTTGTTCTCGGCCTCGTCACAACCAAGCGGTCAGCATTAGAAAACGAAGACGACTTGATGCGCCGCATCGAGGACGCCGCCAGAATTGTACCCATCGAACGACTCGCCCTCTCTACCCAGTGCGGTTTCGCCTCCACGATGGAGGGAAATACAATCACCGAAGACGCCCAGCGCAAGAAACTGGCCCTCATCGTCCGCGTCGCGGAGCGCGTCTGGGGTCACGCCTGATCGAAGCGGCAACGTGGCACCCTTCTTGCCACCCTTCCCTGCATGTCGGCGCGTCAGCGAAGAACGGGCCGTGATCGTTATACTGCATCTCGGAAAGGACCCCTAAAGATATGGCGACAGTAGAGAAGACGATTGAGATCAATGCTCCCGTGGAGCGGTTGTATGCGATCTGGACGAACCCGCAGATGTTCCCGCGCTTCATGGAGAACATCGAGGAAGTGAGCACGATTGGGCCGAACAAGACCCATTGGAAGATGAACGGCCCGCTCGGCAAGTCGCTTGAATGGGACGCGATCACGACGGAGCAGGTGCCGAACAGCATCATCGCGTGGAAATCCGTCGAAGGTTCCGGTAACCTCGAAAACGAGGGCCGCGTCACCCTGAAGCCGATGGGGCCGAACAAGAGCGAGGCGACCGTCTCGCTCGGCTACTCGGACCCGCCCGGCGGCAAGGTCGGCGAGATCGTCTCCAAGGTGATCGCCGACCCGACGCACCGCCTCCAGTCCGATCTCGAACGGTTGAAGAAACTGGCTGAGGGGCAGGATCCAAACGCGAAGTGAGCGAGCAGTGGCGATCTCTCGCCACGCTTCGTGAGAAAGGACCCCAGACTATGGTACACGTCGGATTGCTTGTACGGATGGAAGCGAAAGCCGGTAAAGAGGCCGAGGTCGCGAAGTTTCTCCGCGACGCGCTCCCATTGGCTCAGCAGGAGGCAGGAACAACGACATGGTTCGCGCTCCAATTCGGGCCGTCAACCTTTGCCATCTACGATGCCTTCGCGGACGAGTCAGGCCGCGAGGCGCATCTCGCAGGCCCAATCGCGGCGGCGCTGATGAAGCAAGCGCCCGATCTGTTCGCGCAACCGCCTGCTATCGAGAAGGCCGATGTCCTCGCGGCCAAACTCCCTCAGTAGGTCCAGCAGCCGCACACTGTTCCGTTTCTCCGGTGATGACGGACGTTTTTCGCCCGTCGTCACCTTTCTTGCGTTTTGCGTCGGTGATGCTTCGGTGCTACGCTCCGCACGTTCAGGAGGGACGGTATGGCGGAGCGACCGGGGGAGCCGCATTTTTCTCGCCTCTTCACGCATGCGGAAGCGACCGCGCATCTACCCATGCTACGCCCGCGTCTTCAGCATCTCGCGGTGATGAAGCGGCGGCTCGACGGCGTGCAACGGGAATTCAACGCGCTCCGGCAGCAAGCCCGCGTGAACGGCCACGCCAAACGGGCGCAGGAGTTGGAACAGGAACTCCAGACGCTCGTGCATGATCTCAATGCCGAGATCGCCGCTATGCACGCGCTCGGCATCGCGGTGAAGGACCTCACCATCGGCCTCGTGGATTTCCCCAGCGAGCGCGAGGGCCGCGTCGTCTACCTCTGCTGGCGGATGGACGAACCAGCGATCGTCGCCTGGCATGAACTGGCTAGCGGCTATCTGGGTCGCAAACCGCTGTAGCTATCATGCAATCATTGTGCGAAAGAAGCCGTTGCGAACCAGGGCGTGCCCTCAGTTGAGGTGGCAGGAACCCCTTCTTCATGCCTGCAGAGCGTTCTCCACGATCTCCGAGCACGTCCCCTCACACTCGCCCACTTGACAGCGGCTCAGCACCATGCTAGAATACAACTAGTCGCTTGTACAAGCGACTGGTTGTAAGAGTCCTGATGGACTCATCGGACCTAGACCCGGAAAGGGGCACAGGAAATGACAGACACCGGCTTCACCTCCTTGTTGGAGGCACCAGGTACGATGGACGCTGACTTCGAGGCGACAGTGTCCTTCACATCGCCAGCAGACGCGGTTTTCGACGCGCTGACCACACCTTCGGGCCTCACTGGCTGGTGGATGAAGGCCAGCGGTTCCGGCCTGGCAGGCGGCGAGCTGACGTTCGTCAACGATGACAACTCAGTCGTCGTGCGGGTGGACACGGCAGAGCGGCCCTCGGTCGTGCGGTGGACCGTCCTTGCAGCGTTCGGTCCGTTCGAGGACTGGTTGGGAATGACGATCAGCTTTGACGTGAGCCCGGACGAGGGTGGTGGAGCACGCCTGCACTTCCGGCACACGGGCCTGACGCCACAGCTCGAATGCTTCGACACCTGCAGCGCCGGGTGGAATCATTACCTTCCACGCCTGGTCGCCTACGTCGACTCCGGCCGGGGCAACCCCGTCGCGTCGGACGGAGAACGAATCCATATCGTCTTCCGATTGGTGTCCCGCCCCCCCACACGCGTGGGGCGAGAAAAGGG
>JBPCPB010000268.1:0-4222 GCA_050999735.1 Thermomicrobiales bacterium
ATATCCGTCTGGGCAGGGAACGCAGGCTGAAGCCTACGCTACCATTCTCTCTATATACCGACGGCGCAGCCATCCGCGCGCGGCTCGCTGCCCGCGACATAGACGCCGTTCTTGAGGCGGCGGATGATCTGCCCCTTGCCGAAACTGCCACCGGCATACTGGACTTCGAGTTTGTGCCCGCGCAACGCGAGGCCGCTGAGGACGTGCTGCGGAGCCGCCATCTCGACGGAGACGGCCTTGTCCTTCATCCACTGCCAGCGCGGCGCGTCGAGGCTCGTCTGCGGGTTCATGCCGTAGTCCACTTGATTGACGACCATCTGGAGATGGCCCTGCGGCTGCATGTAGCCGCCCATCACGCCGAACGGCCCAAGCGCCTCGCCGCCCTGTGTCAGGAACGCCGGGATGATTGTGTGATACGGGCGCTTGCCGGGTGCGACGCAATTCAGATGATTGCGGTCGAGCCGGAAGCCCGCGCCCCGATTCTGCAAGGCGATGCCCGTGCCCCGCACAACGATGCCGCTACCGAAGCCCTGGTAGTTTGATTGAATCATCGAGATCATCATGCCGTCACCATCTACCGCGCAGAGATAGACGGTGCCACCCTGCGGCGGCTCACCCGCCTCCGGCTGCATCGCGCGATCGGTGATGAGCCGCCGACGTTGCGAGGCGTATTCCTTATCGAGTAGGCCCGCCATCGGCACATCGCTCCGCTCCATGTCGGCGACATAACGGCGCGCATCGGCGAAGCCGAGTTTCATCGCTTCGATTTGCAGATGGTAACTTTCCGTGCTCTCGCGCGGGATCCTGCCGAGATCAAACCCTTCCAGAATATTTAGTGCGGAAAGCGCCGCGATTCCCTGGCCGTTCGGCGGGATCTCCCAGACCTCGTGGCCGCGATAGGAGACGCTAATTGGATCCACCCAGGTACTCGTGTGCGCCGCGAGGTCTTCCCGCGTGATATAGCCGTTCGTTTCGGCGGCGAAGTCGGCGATTTGCCCCGCCAACTCACCCTTATAGAAATCTTCCGCGCCGCTCTCCGCGATTCTCTGGAGCGTGCGGGCATGATCCGGCAGCGCCCAGATTTCGCCCGCGCGCGGCGGCGTGCCGTCCTTCGTGAAGGTCGCGAACCACGGCTGGAACTCCGGGCCGGTGTTCGTCTCCGCATACCGCCGCGCTGACGCGCCCCAGCCTTCCGCGACGACGGGCGCGAGCGGGTAGCCACCGGAGGCGTAGCGGATGGCCGGCTCGAAGAGTTGCGCGAAGGGAAGTTTGCCGAATTTGTCGTGCAGGTCGCGCCATGCGGCGGGCGCGCCCGGCACCGTGACGGGCAGCCAGCCACTATTCGGATACTCGGTGTGGCCGAGTCGCTCGAACAGTTCCGGCGTGTGCGTCGCGGGAGCGCGGCCCGACGCGTTGAGGCCGTGCAATTTTGTGCCATCCCAGACGAGCGCGAAGGCATCCGCGCCGATGCCATTGGAGGTCGGTTCCACAACCGTCAGCGTAATGGCGGTCGCGATGGCGGCGTCAACGGCATTGCCGCCCCGCTGAAGCATCTCCAGACCGGCCTGCGCCGCGAGCGGTTCGCTCGTGGCGACGATCCCGCGCGACGCGATCACCGGCATGCGCCGCGACGGGTACGCATAACTCTCCGAACGCAGGTTTTCCGCTGAATCTCGCTGCATGACTATCCCCCAGTACTGCGAACCGTACTCAGCACTCATGCCGCCCAAAGGGCACCCGCAGCACTCAGCACTGGTAAAGATGGTGCCGAAGGAGGGACTCGAACCCTCATGCCCTTGCGGACAACGGTTTTTGAGACCGTCGCGTCTGCCATTCCGCCACTTCGGCACAGCGCGAACGAGCATACCAGCCATTCCATTGCGGGTCAATTTGCGCGCATCGCAGATCTCATGGTGGAGCAGACTGAAGCCTGCTCCACCGATTGCCGTCTTGCACTTGTATACTGACGGTGTTCCGGGCTATGGGGACGGAATGATTGCGATGGAGAATGTGAACGATGGGATTCGCGTCTGTACCGATCCTCGCGAGTGCGACCGGCACCGCAGTGACGACCATCGTCTGGCTGCTCGTCGCGGTCGCGCTCGTCGCCGTCCTGACGCACTTTGTTCGCGTCCCGTATACGATCGCGCTCGTCGTTGCCGGGCTGGCGCTCGGCGTAATCGGTGGCCCATTCACGGTGCCGCTCACGGAATCCTTGATCCTCGATGTTTTCATCCCCGCGCTGCTCTTCGAGGCGGCGTATAACCTCTCATGGCCGCGGCTCCGCGCGGAAATCCGCCCAATCACCGCCCTCGCGATTCCCGGCGTGATTGTGGGCACCTTTATCGTCGGTGCGATTGTCCATCTCGCGGGTCTTCGCTGGCCGGTCGCCCTCCTCTTTGGCGCGTTAATCGCCGCGACAGACCCCGTGTCGGTCCTCGCGACATTTCGGCGGATCGGCGCGACTCGCCGCCTCGCGATCATCGTCGAGGGCGAGAGCCTCTTCAATGACGGTACCGCACTCGTCGTCTTCAAACTCGTCCTCACGGTCGTCATCGCCGGGGGCGTGACCGCTTCGATGACGATTCTCGCCTTCATCGCGTCAATCGCGGGCGGCATCGCGATTGGGCTTGCCGTCGGCTACCTCGGGGCGCTACTGCTGCGGCAGATTGACGACTATCTCGTCGAGGTGACCGTCACGCTCCTGATGGCGTACGGCACCTTCATCGCCTGCGAGCATGCGCATCTGACAGTGCGCGGAAACGAGATTGGCGCGTCGCCGGTCATCGCGGTCGTCGTGCTGGCGCTCGTCACCGGCAACTATGCGGCGCGTTCGAGCATGTCCGCGCGCACGCGCCTCTCGATGTATGACACATGGGAATTGATCGGCTACTTCGCTAACTCGCTCATTTTCCTGCTCATCGGCCTGCAAATCCATACGGCGTCCGTCACGCGCGCGGAGATTCCATTGGTCTTCTGGGCAATTGTCGGTATTCTGGTCAGCCGCGCGATAGTTGTCTATGGCGTCGGCGTGTACACCAATTGGCGTAACGCACCCGTCTTCCGTCTGCCGCTCCGGTTTCAGCATGTCATCCTCTGGGGCGGGTTGCGCGGGGCGATCTCGCTCGCGGCAGCGCTCAGTATCCCCGGCGGCGCCGTCCCGGAGCGCCCGACGATCATCGTGATGACCTTCGGCATCGTGGTTTTTACCCTCCTCGTGCAGGGGTTGACGATCCGGCCGCTCGTCGCGCGACTTGGCCTGAGCGGCACGGATCGTTCCGCGCATCTCCTGGCATTCGAGCGGTTGCAGGGGCAACTCGTGGCGACGCAGGCAGCCCGCCGCGCGCTGAAGGACCTTGCGGATACGGGTGAGATCGCGCCAAACGTTTTCGCGCAGGTCTCGCACGCGTACGAGGAGCGCGGCGACCGCCTGCGCGAGGCATTGGAAGGGCTGAACGTCTCGGCGAGCGAAATCCGTGCTGAACAGGTAATCGTCGCCCGGCGGAAGGCATTGCAGGCAGAGAAAGACGCGCTGTTGTCGCTCCGAAAACGGGGTACGCTCACGGGATCCGTCTACCGCGCGCTCAACGCCGACATTGACCGGCGCCTGCTACAGATCGAAGAAGAGCCGGCCGTGGAGAGCGAAGCAGAGCAGTTCGAGAGCAACCCCGACCCACACTCCGAAACCGCACAATGACGCATGGACCTTTGGTGGAGCAGGCTTCAGCCCTCAATCCCAGAAGGTCGGCTGAAGTCTGCTCCGCCGATCCCCTCTTACGCGACTGCCCCATCGGCGCGGAGCGTGGCAATCGCATCGTCGGCGTAGCCGAGCTCCTGCAGGATCGCGTCTGTATGTTCGCCGAGGAGTGGTGGCGGCAGCGTCACTTCGAGATCGGCACGCCGCAGATGATACGGCATGCCGGGCACGGTCAACTCGCCAATCGTCGGGTGCGTGACGGTGCGGGCCAGCCGCTCGTGCTGGACCTGCGGGTTCGCGAAGACTTCGTCAATGTTGTAGATCGGGCCACATGGCACATTGACGGAGCCGAGCAGTTCGAGCAAATCGGCGGTTGTCATCGTGCCGAATGTCTCGGCAATCATCGCCGTCACTTCCTCGTACCGCGCGAGGCGATCCTGATTGCGGGCATAGCGCGGATCGTTCGCCCGTTCTGGCCAGCCGAGCACGCCGCAGAGGCGGCCCCAGAGCGCGTCATTGCCGATG
>JBPCPB010000333.1:0-13054 GCA_050999735.1 Thermomicrobiales bacterium
ACGAATAAAGACCGGAGAACGTTTCAATCCTCACCCGGCCTTGCGACCGGGTGCGACTCGCAGTGGCCATGCAACGTGGCGATGGTCGGGAAGTTTCAATCCTCACCCGGCCTTGCGACCGGGTGCGACCTTGCACTCATGGCCTTCAGTTCCGCGCTTCCCTGTTTCAATCCTCACCCGGCCTTGCGACCGGGTGCGACAGGCCGAGTGCGAAGACACTGACTGCCGTGTTCGGGTTTCAATCCTCACCCGGCCTTGCGACCGGGTGCGACCTGGTCGGCCTCTTGTTCGCCGTTGTGCTGAGCGCGAGGGTTTCAATCCTCACCCGGCCTTGCGACCGGGTGCGACGCTGCTAGTGATTTTCCTTGCTACACAAGCAGTTTTCGGCCTTTCCGCGCGAACCTCCCATCGCGCGACCAATTTGCGACGAACATGAACCATACCGAATAGCGAATCGGTTGCTATTGTTGGCGAATCTGCGTGCGCGGACCTCCGGCCTGTCGGCCATCACATCACGTTCGCGCGACTCAGATAATGAGTGGTTCACGGAAGTCTACCCCCGGTCGCAATCCATAGATGCTGAGGAAACGCTCGCGCGGTTCCCGGAGCCGGTACACGCGCAGGCTATCCTCATTCTCATCAATGATACTCAGCAAGCGGTGCAGCATCTCCTCCATCTGGACGGCGGTCAGACTACACTCGAAGACGGACTTCTGCACCCGCTGGCCGAAGCCGACGCACGTATCCGCCACATGCCGAAGGCGGCGACGGCCCTCGCGCGTCTCGGTGGAGACATCATAGGTGATCAGCACTTCCATGCCTATCCCCCTTTTTAGCATTTCGATCCTCACCCGATGATACAGTCAGGTGCGACGTGCTTACTGCCATTACCGAATCATGAACGCCGGGTAGTGCTCGAGGTCACCGCGCAGGTGTCGCGCCAGCAACCGGGCCTGCACATGCGGCACGAGGCCGAGCGGGATCTTCTTACCCAGCAGGCGATGGGGCACCTCCTCCTTCTTCCGCTCCTGGTAGGCGATCACGACCGTGCGCCGCCCCGACTCCGAAAGATAGACCGCTCCGCCCGGCTGCTCCTCGAAGTCGTCGCGTTGGAGTTGTCGCCGGTTGAGCAACGTGAGGACGAGACGGTCGGCCACCGAGGCGCGCAACTCCTCAAGGAGATCAAGCCCCAGCGCGGGTCGCCCCGGCCGGAGCGCGTGCAGGAAACCGACCTGCGGATCGAGACCTACTCCCGCCACCGCCGCGACGCAATCCGCGAGCACGAGTGTGTAACAAAATGAGAGCGCCGCATTCGTCCGGTCCAGCGGCGGCCGGCGCGTGCGGCCACGGAGCGCGAACGTCTCGCGGTCGTCGCGGATCATCCGGTCGAAGACCCCGAAATAGGCACGAGCCGCGTTCCCCTCGCATCCCCGCAAGGTATCGAGATCGCGGCATTCAGCGGCGGCGGCCAGTCCGTCCGCGATCTCCCGCGTCGCCGCGCCGAGGAAGGCGACATCGTCGGGCTGCACCGCCTCCCGCGCCGCACGCAACAGCACCTGTCGCGCATTCTGTAGTTTCGCCGCCACAAAACAGCGGGCGATGTCCAGCGCGCGGGAGTCGGTCGTCAGCGCCAGATACTGCGCCTGCCGCAGCAACACATTGCCGCTCACCGGCCCCTCCACCCGCGCCTTGAACCGGCCGTTGCGGTCGAGGAGCACGACGGCCCGCCCATCCTCCGCGCACCGGTGCATGAGCATCGGGCTGATCAACGTGTTGCCAAAGCAGACGATTCCACTCAGTTGCAGGAGCGGCACGCGCAGCACCGTCTCCCGCTCCACTTCGAGCCGCACCGTGTCGTGATCGAGGTGGGCATAGGTTCCCTGGGTCATCACGTAGAGTGTATTGAGCAAGTGATGCATCGCCTTCCTCCCCCTCCTTTTTAGCTGTCCGTCCCCGGTGCGATGACGAACAGATCGGCGTGATAGCGTCGCTCCGCCGCCGTGCCACTGACGACGCCCGGCAGGCAGGACTCGAAGAGCGAGCAGTGACGGCAGCGCGCATCGTTCGGCGCGGCGGGCAGGCGACTCGCGTCGAGCATCTGCCGGATCGCCATGATGATCTCCTCCGTCCGCTCGCGAAGGGCGGTATCCAGAGGAATCTCCTGGCGTTGGCGGCTGGCGTGGTAGTAGATCGCCCCCTCCGGCACCGCCATGCCGAACATCTCCTCGAGGCAGAGCGCCTGCGCGCAAAGTTGCAGTTCCTCGTGCCCGCCCGCCTTGCGCGCCCCGACCTTGTATTCGACCGGATACGGCGCACGATCATGGAATTCGACCGCGTCCGCCTTCCCCGTCAGATACAGCCGCCGCGACCAGAGCGACAGCCCGCGCCGCACCGTCACGCCCCGACGGACATCGCCGCCGACCGTGTGGACCCGCTCATGCGCGTGCTTGCCGCGCATCGTGTAGAGGTTCTCGTCGTACGTCTGCTCCACATGGATCAACGCGCATTGCCGCGGGCAGTAACTGTAATGCTCGATGGCGGAGATCGGCACCAGCACGAGATCATCGTCCAACGTGTGCATCGCATTACCCGACCAACGCCGTCAGCGAGACACCCGTTGGCAGTTCCGCATCATTGACCGTCACGGTGTAATCTTTGAATGCACGCGGCGCGACAACCCCATCCTTGCGCTCAATCGCCACCCGCTCGAACAGTTTGTGCGCGGGCGCATTGCCGAGATGGCTTTCGTGCGAGAAGACATACAGCCCTCGGCAGGACATCAGCCCGCGCGCCGCCGAGTGATCGAGATCCCACATCATCTGGATCGCCTGCCAGAAAAGTGCGAGGTCATCCTCTGTTGCCCCGGTGTCTTTGGCATAATTGGGGTTGAAGAAGCCATGCGAGCGGTACAACCCGTATGGCACAATCGCTTTCCGGCCTATTTGCCCGGACGAAGCGAATTCCTCGTCCCCAGTAACTTCTCGTCCGGTGTCTCCCGCATTCGTGAGCGCGACGCGGGTGATCGGCAGATCGATAGTGTTGATTGGGTCATTTGAACGCGCGAAGGTGAGTTGTACCGGACCGCGAACCTGCCCACAGTTCCATTGCTTTCCCTTCTGCGGGGACTTCCCGGTGGTCATCACCGCTCCGAACAGCCGAATGTCATAAAAGTTCTCGCACATCCACTGACGGGCATCATCATCCGGTTGGCTGACGGGTCCTCTCTCAAGCGCATCGAACGCGCGTTTCTGCTGGTTTGCCAAGATTCCACGGTGCTGGACGTAAATCTTGTATCGAGAGGCGTCTTTCTCGTCTTTCTTTGCTACATCGACGAAGTCGCGCACCTTGCGCTTAATCGCGACATCGGTGACAAGTCCCTGCATGGTGTCCGGGTCTGTACGTGGCAGATTGCCCGCGTCAGGATCGCCGTTTGGATTACCGTCCGTTACATCGAAGAGCAGAACGAAATCGTGGCGACGCTTGACATCATTGCTGACAGTTGTGCTTGTATTCACAGTCGATCTCCTTCTCTTCAGGCGTTGTTGCCGGATTCATCAACGTCAGTTCCCATCTGTCGAGCCTTCCGTCGCTCACCTGCTTCCCGTCGTGCCGCTCGAAGTGCAGCCACTTGGTGATAAAAGCCGAGACCGAAGAAGCCGCGCTCTTCAAGGGAGAACGCATGAGGTAGGTACGTGAAACGAGTATTGATCTCGTCAAGTAACTCTTGGATACGATACGCCGCGCCGGGGTTGTCGCGTTGGGCTTTTGTTCGATGGTGTACCGCGCCTTGCAAGAGCCGACCAAAAGTTGCTGCGGGGTTCGCTGCTGCCGCTCCGTAGTAGCGATCACCCACCGTGACAGAGACACCGGGGATTGCGGCTTCCTGTAAGTTTTCAAGAGCGGCGAGCAAACGTCCGCAGTGGTATGCGACGCGCTCACGGTCTGAGGTAAAGGTCGCGTCCGGCTCGAGTTGTACCAACGTGCCCTCCTTAATTTTGCCGTGACTTGCGAGAACCAATTTGATCAGCGCGGCACGCGGATGTGCCGCATGCTGTCCCTGAGCAGATTGACGAGTCTCTACTTGATTTCGATACATCGCTTGGGTGAGAAAGCTCCACGGCAGGGGCGTACCCTTCAATGCCGCACGAACGAGGGTGCGAACCACAGTCGAGGAGAGGTCTTTCCTCGCGCGCACCATTGACAACGCAAGTGCCTCGACACCGAAGGGCATCGCCTCACCGCCTGCATGCCCGATAATCCACTGACCATCGAACCATCGCGCGAGAATTGTTTGCACTTCGCCCACGGTAGTATCGATCCAGTCACGTATGACGATGCGGCCCTTGCTCGCGGAAAGTGCCGTCGCATAAAACGGAGTCGCCGAGAACGTCGGCATCTGGCCTGTCTTCACAGAGGTCAGCAAGTTTTTCACATCTTGGATCATGGGGCGTGTGAGGAATGACAGCCCATCAAAGGGAACATCCTCGCGCGTCCAGAACAGGAAGGCCGTGCCTCCAAGACGAACCGAATGCTGCTTGCTAGCGAGTAGCCAGTTTGCCGCATTAGTGAATTTCTCCGCATGCTCGGCACAGATTGGCGAGATCAGTGACGCGGTCAGACCGTAGGAGAGGAAAGCGTCTTCGTTGGCGGAGATAATCGCGCCACCCGTTTCTGCGCCGGGGACGCCCATGATCTTCTTCTTGAGACGCCTGAGTACAGGCCGTTGTTCACCGCAGACGATGCACTGCATAACGGGGGCAGGCTTGTCGGGGTCAGCATCCGGGTCGTTCACTTCCGCCCAGAACGCCGCGACAGATGCCAATGATACGGGGAAGACAGCGAGATCGACGCGGAACGTGACGCGGGCCGTGTGATCGAAATTGTCCGGCACTTCGATCTCGTGAAGAGGGTCACGTTCGAGGAATGTTGCTACCGCCGCGACGGATGGCTCGTTTGTGTATGTCGCGCAGCGTCGCACAAGGTCACGATGCGCAATAAAACGCGCTGCCGCATTCCCCGCTTTTGCCGCCTTTTCGTCCGCAAGCCCGAGTGTCCAATCAGCATAGTCTGCTAGGAGTAAAGGGCGCAGCACTTTTCCAGAACGGGTGACCTCTGGAACGGGCATAATGGCCCCGTACTTCAATTCGCGCACGGTTGAATCATCCGTTGGTACAAGTTTCGAGGTCAGCAACTCTCCCCGCATATTCAATTCGACGATGTATCGAACCGCTTTTCTGCTGTACAACGAGGGAAGTTGCTCATTAGCAGGGATGCGGCTGGCGTACTCGCTGAGACGTTGCAGCAGCATCAAGTACCTCCCGCGATAACTGGGTCGGAGGGACGCAGGATGCCGTGATCTATCTGCGCCTTGAAGAAGTGTGGCGTCCCACGCCCGGAGCCGTCCGATGCGTAATCGAGATCATGCAACATCAGGCCGAGGTCTTCGGAATAATCTTCCGGTCGTTCGGTGCCGTCCGGCGGGGCGAAAGAAGCGGAAAACTCCCGCGTGCCCAGATACGGCGTTGCGAAGCATTGCCCACGTTCCACGCGGCGACGGAACTGATCGCGATATTTGGCCACGTCCGCATCTATGCCAGGTCGCACGGCAATTTGGGCGCGGATTACGTATGCCACACAGCGCAACCCCAGCGTGTGGCGTTGTGCACGGTCATCGGTAGCATCGTATCCACCGACGCCGTTCTTTCCCCATCCCCGTGCAGCGCGCTCGCTGGCGCGGCTGTTCACCTCGTTACGTAATATGCTAAAGTACTGCACGGGGTTGAGCACCCAGATTTCCTCGACCCTCCATTCCATCTCGGGCTTCCAGAAGATCGCTTCAAGAATTCCCCTGGCTGCTGAGGGTGTCATTGCGGGATATGTCAGCCGCTCTACTTTCATTTCGGGCCGTGTGAAGAGCGCGTACTCTCCCCAGACTTTCACCGCCAGTGGTGGATACGATGCACTCATCCCGAGCCTCCTTTCTTACCTTTCAACTCGCAGACATGTCCGATAGATCGATCTCTCGCCGCCCTGGCAAGGCAAGGATCGTATCGTTGCTCCTCGTTTGTTAATCTTGGGCAACTCATCTGAGCACCCCTGCAAGTGCAGCGGTTTCATGGGGCGGCTCACGAACCGCCCCATCGCACTATCGCTACTCCGAGCGTCGGAGGTAAGGAGCATTAGGCGGTTCGCGAACAGCCTCTGCGGAATAGGATGAGATCGAGTCGATGATATGTGGAACGGCATTCGCCTTGCCGGGATCTGCGGAAGGGTGTACATGGCCCGAAGGCCACAGAGCGTGTAGCAAGAAGGAGGTAGATTTCACGGGAGAGGAAGAGATTTGCAACACGAAGAGAACACGTTCTGGTATCATGGGGTGTTCCTTTCTTGGAGCCTCGCCTGCCACGATTGAGCCCGTTCGCAGGCGATGGCTCACCTTTTTCTTTTGTAACGTGTCTTTTCTTGCCTCCTGTTCTCCGGGCGACGGTCCGCACTATCGCCCGATTGTCCGTCTTGACCCAATGGTTTCAATTCTCAGAGATTCTACCGCTAGATTCTCTGCCCCGCTTCCGATTTAGTTCCATTGCGTTAATACGGAAGCAAGAACAGAATACATTGCTATCATCATCGTGTCAACTATGCTCAGCCCGATACAACGAGCCAATCTGCATCACGCGGTTTTCCTGTCACGCCATAGCGGTTGTGATAGTCGCCGTGCCAGATGCCGATGTCATCCGTGATCGCCTCGATTAATCCGCTGTCGCGATACCCGCGCGCGGCGCGGCGGCGCACGGCGACGGTGAAGGGTTGGAGTTTCCGGAGTATGTAGCGGGCATCGGGGCCACCGATTCGCAGCCGGTCGATCAAAGCGGCGACGGTCTTTCGCTGCTCATCGGTGCCATAGTCGGTGATGATGACCGTCTCGGTGTCATCCTCAATCATGCAGAACGCCTTGCGAACGGCGGGGTAGTCGAGCGCGGTGCGGAGCCGCTGAATCTCGGAGGCGGTGGCGTTTGCGTCCACGTTGACCGCGCCATAGAAGGCGGCGAAGTATTGTGCGGAGACGGCGGGGTCGTTCGGGTCGAGGTCGGCTCGGTTGATGAGGGCCTGTGTCACACCCGTCGCCGTCTGATACGTGCCAGGCGGGCCGTGCTCCCCCTCGGGTCTGAAGACGATCACGCGACCGCGCGCCAGCACGCCGCCCCGGTTGCATCGCCCCGCCGCCTGGATGATGCTGTCGAGCGGTCCGAGGGCGCGGAGCACGAGCGGGAAGTCGAGATCTACTCCCGCCTCAATTACCTGTGTCGCCACGAGGCGGCACGGCTCGCCCTCCTGTAGCCGCCGCGTCACTTCAGCGATCACATCCATCCGGTGTCTGCCACAGAGCAGCGTCGAGAGATGTAGCGCGTCGGGATCGTCGAGGGTAGCGAGCAGGTCGAGGGCATCCTGCTTCGTGTTCATCACCGCAAGGGCCTGCGGCGCATCCCGCAGCCAGTCCGCTACCTCCGGGAGTGTGTAGGTGCGGTCAGTGCGCCACTCGTACGCGACGCGCGTCAGGTTCGCAAAGTAGCGAGTGGCATCTGGCACGATCTCCCGCGCGCCGATCTCGCGGAACTCCTTAATCGCTTCAAAGGCAGGTTGTGTCGCCGTGGAGATAACGACTGTTGTCCCGTAGTGCCTCACAAGCTGACTGAGGGCATCGAGGATCGGTTTGAGAAGGGATGGCGGTAGGGCTTGTGCCTCATCGAGGATAATGACGCTATTCGCGAGGCGGTGTAGTTTCCGGCACTGCCCCGTTTTGTTGGCAAAGAGGCTCTCGAAGAGTTGTACAGTGGTCGTTACGATGATCGGCGCGTCCCAGTTTTCCGCCGCGAGCCGCTGCCAGATGTCGGCGGGGCGATAACCCGGTTCGTCGGCGTCATTCCCGACTGTTGCGCTGTGATGTTCGAGCACGGCAGGGTACCGGTCATCCTCGTCGCCGAAGATCTCCCGGTATACCTTCGCTGTCTGCTGGGTAATACTGATGAATGGCACTGCGACGATAACACGCCGCTTACTGTGCTTCACCGCATGGCGTAGCGCAAAGGCCATGCCGGAGCGCGTCTTTCCACCACCTGTGGGCATCGTCAGCCGGAAAAATCCCGGCGATTGCTCTGCTGCTTCGATGCACGCATCGTACATCTCATCACGCGCCGCCCGTACGGTTTCTGTGCAGGCGGTTGCGGGTGCGGGTGGTTGCCGGTCGAAACGTTCGAGGAGTGTCGCGAGCGTAAGGTCGCTACTCCGCGTCGTCGCCTTCCAATCGGTAAAGTGACGCTCGGTGTCGAGATAGTCAGCGTCTACAAGTGTGGAGAAGAGGAGCCGCAGGAAGAGTTCGGCGTCCAGTTCAGATTTGATATGAGGCGGCAACGTGGGGCGAGCAAGTTCCCGTATCTCTGGCATATCCTGTTCTGCGAGAGCAACAGACTTGGATAACACCGGGTCATCCTGTTTCTTGAGAAGCCATTGCCGCAAGTCGCTTGGGCAATGCAAGCCGCCGTGATGACCCTGGATGAGCAACGCAAGGACATCGAAGCCACGCTGTACCGCAAGTTGTGCCCCCGCCGCCTTATGATCCGGCCCACGCTGCGGAGCGCTGTTCGTCTCACACGCAAGGAGGTATGCCTGAAACGCCGGGTCGTATTTGCCCACATCATGCAGTAACCCGATTGCGCGGGCGAGGCTCCCTGCCCCGAGCGGTGTAGCGAACACACAGGTGTCATTGGCGACATTGTCACTATGCTCCTTCATCTCTTGTCGTTTTCCCGCAGCGTTCTTCGAGTGCGCGTAATACATCGCAATCCCTCCATACATGATGTCGTACTCTCGATTGGTTCATCATCCCAAGCAATCGTGTGCTCGCTTCTCCAATCGCTCGTGGATGCAATTACCGGAAACGCTGCAGAATCAGACTAAAGATGAGTCGCACGGATGTTCTATCTGTTGAACGCGGGAATCTGGATTTTGTGACGGGGTGGATCAGCAATCGTTACGAACAGAGAGGCCGTGCCCATCCAGCGGGCACGGCCTCTCTTCGTGATGGATTGTTGGCTCCCCGGTCAGGATGCGCCGGGGCCGCGGACGAACTGGCCGGGGGTCGCGCCGGTGTGGGTAGTATCCCGGAGGACGCGGGCGCCGTTCACCCAGACATCGCGGACGCCAACCGACAACTGGTGCGAGTCCTCGAAGGTCGCGCGGTCGGCGATGGTCTCGGGATCGAAGATGACGACATCGGCGTAGCAGCCGACGCGCAAGAGTCCCCGGTCGCGCAGTGAGAGGCGATCCGCGACGGAGGAGGTCATCTTGCGGATCGCGTCTTCGAGGGTCAGCACCTGCTCCTCGCGGACGTATTTACCGAGCACGCGGGGGTACGTGCCGTAGGAACGCGGATGGGTCGGGCCGCGCTCCGCCGCCCACGCCGGGTCCACGCCGCCCGCGTCGGTGGAAATCTTGATCCACGGTTGCCGCAGTTGCTCGGCGAGGTTGTCCTCGGTCATCATGAAGTAGATCGTGCTGATCCGCTGGCCCTCCGCGACGAGCAGGTCAATCGCCGTGTCGAGCCAGTGCGTGCCCCGCTCCGCCGCGATGGCGGAAAGGCGCACCCCGTTGTACTTCTTCAGCTCGGGCCGCTCCAACCCGACTGGCACGATGCCGTCCGGCCCATTCAGCGCGCCCATCGCCTCCCAGTCGCCGGAGGGGTTGAGTGCCGCCGCACGAATCCTGGCGCGCATTTCCGGGTCGCGCAGGTTGTCGTAGAGTTTGCCGTCCGCCGCAGCCCACGGCGGCAGGACGGAGGAAAGCCCCGTGCCGCCCGCGATGTACGGGTACATATCGGCGGTGACATCCTGCCCCGCCGCGCGGGCGTCGTTAATCATCTGGATCGCGGCGGGCATCTTGGCCCAGTTCTCGCGCCCCGCCGCTTTGAGGTGGTAGACCTCGACCGAGACATTCGCCCGCCGCCCGATCGCCAGCGCCTCCGCCATCGCCTCCAAAAACTGATCCGCCTCGGAGCGCAGATGCGTGATGTAGACGCCGCCGTACTGCCCGACGATCTCGCAGACCGCGACGATCTCGTCCGTCCCGGCGTACGTATCGGGTGGGTAGATCAGGGCGTACGAGACGCCGAACGCGCCATCCTCCATCGCCTCGCCCATCACGCGGCGCATCGTCGCCAACTCGTCGGCGCTCGCGTCGCCCATCGCCATTCCTTTGGCGTACTGCCGCAGCGTGCCGCCGCCGAGAAAGGAGCCGACATTCGGCGAGACGCCGCGCGCGGTCATCGCCTCCAGCCAGTGGCGGAAGCGCGTCCAGCCCCGAGCGCGTTCCTCCCACTCCGCCATCTGCGTCGGAAAGATGGCGTTGCGCATCGGCGCTTCAATCAGTCCGCCGAAGGGCGCGGGCGTCCACGCCTCGCCCATGATTTCGGTTGTCACGCCCTGCGTGATCTTCGAGAGGCATTTGGCATCGCGCATCAACGGCAGGATCGAATGGCTCTGAATGTCAATGAAACCGGGGCAGACAACCATCCCCGCCGCCTCCACGACCGCGCCCGCATTGTCCGCCGCCATCTGCCCCGCGGGCGCAACGGCAACAATCCGCTCGCCCGCGATCGCCACATCGCCGTAGAACCACGGATTCCCTGTCCCATCCACCACCCGCGCGCCCCGAATCAAGACATCACTCTGCACGTCGCGCCCCCTCCCGTTGCCGATCATCGCCGGGCGCTATTGTATGGCAGCCAGTGGTCGGTAGCTAGTAGTCGGTTGAAACTGGAAGCGTCTCATAGGTGATCGGTCATCGTAAATACTCGGTTGGTAGCGCAGGCTGGAAAGCTGCCCATGCTGCCCAAAGGGCGCCCGCACCCGGCTACCGGGATCGGCGGTGCTCGGCAGACCGATCACCTATGAGACGCTTCCGTTGGAACTGGTCCGTACGGGCGCCCGCGCCCGTACGCAAGGCATCACGCCATTGCTATCGTGAAAGAGTATAAGCCCACGCGCTTCGACGAGGATCCTCGCTCCTTCCTCTCGGGCCGCATCTCCGGCCTCCCGCGTGGTCAGGCTCCATCACGAGGGTTGGGGCGCGTCAAGGAACGGCGGGATTATCGCCAGCAGCCACGCGGCGCGGTCGAGCATCCCCACATGCGTCGTGCCCGGAAGGACGGCGAGCTGGGCGGCTGGGAGACCGGCCAGATCGCCGAACACGCCGCCGCCGCGCAGCCGGAAGATCGCCACCGCGTGCTCAGGGCGAATACCGTCGGAGTCCCCGATGACGATCAGCGTGGGCGCGGTGATCGCCTGAACGGCCTCGGGCGGCCAGGCGAACGGCACCTTGTCCAAGTGGGTCAACTTGGCGACCAGCGCGGGGAACGCCGCCGGATCGGGCGCCGTCCGGTCGTACGCCGCGCGCCACGGGGTGCCGTCGAACAGCGCGGGCGTGATCTGCTCGATGGCCGCGAGGACCTCGGGATACATCCCATCGCTGGTGTGGGAGGCTGAGGCGATTACCAGCTTGCGCACCAGTTCCGGGTGCCGGATGGCAACCTGCAGGGCAACACCGCCCCCCAGGCTGTAGCCGTAGACATCGGCATTGCCGATCCCGAGGTATCGCAGGAGGTTGGCTATGTCGTCCGCCAGGTGCTCGTACGTGATCGGACGGTCGATGTCGGCCGTGTGTCCGTGCCCCTGAAACTCGACGGCGATGACCTGCCGGCTCGTGGCGAGCTCCGGGATAAGAGTCCCCATGAGCTCGATCGTCATGAAGGAGCCGTGGAGCACCACCAGCGGCTGTCCCGTGCCGTGGATCTCGTAGTACATGTGCAGACCGTTCACCGGGGCGTAGCCAATCTGAGGGACGTTGCGTGCCATCTCGACTCCCTTCCAGTCTCTCGTCGCGTCTTTCCGAGCGAACGCCGCAGTCGGCTCAACCGAGCTCCTACCGATATGTCGAACGAGAGGCCGCGAAATCGACAGCGCGCCCGAGCAGCGAGCCGTTTGTTCGCAGGGTTGGCTGGATCAGGCGTAAGCGTCTGCCCGCTACGCTCAGGGACGCCGCGATCCGCCGGGGAATCTGATGAGGGGATGAACGCATGCGACAGAGCTGAGGCTGACGGATGATCGCGGCTCGCTGATCGCAATGGAAATGGCAAAGAACACCAGTTAGGTGCCGTTTCCATTGCGATGAAGCCATCAAGGGCCACACGCCTGACACAATTAGCTTCCTCGTCGTTACTTTCCCTCTTCCTCCCTTGCCAGGCGGTAGGTAAGAAGCATAACCCCTGAGTTAAACGTCTTCGTGTCGACAAGATGTAATTTGAGTTTATCTTTGACGTCCTTAAATAGTGCCTTCCCGCTTCCCAGCACCACGGGATGGATCAAGAGCTGATATTCATCAATGAGCCCAAGGTTCGTCATCTGCTGCACAATGCTCGCACTGCCATAGATGAGCAGATCTTTCCCGTTCTCTTGTTTTCGTTTCTCGATTTCATCTTTATTGATTTCTTTCATGAGCGTTGAATGATTCCACTCAGCCTTTTCCAGCGTCTTGGAAAAGACAATTTTGCGCATCGCATTCAGTTTACGAGCATATGCTTTCTCACCCTCTGAGGCCTCGGGTTTATCCGGCACATACGGCCAGGAGCCCGCGAAGCTTTCGTAGGTAACTCGTCCCAGGATGAGCGTGTCCGCCCGATCGACGATCGTGCCTTCATACTCTGCCATTTCATCATTAAAGCTCTCCCCGACAAAGCTCATATCATTATCTGGCCCTGCGGTGAAGCCATCTAACGTGATCCATTCTGTGAGTATTATTTTTCTCATGGTGGAGCCCGACCCGGACGGCTGCTGTGGGGCCTGCGTGGCGTCGCTGTTTGTCATGATGTGGCCTCCTCCTTCACAGAATTCATGTTCTGACAGTAGCGCGCGCGATGGTCCCTGTCAAGCGACGTATCTGACATCCGGACATAACTCGGTGGTACAACAGGGAGGACAGTCGGTTCGTCATCACGGAGGATGTG
>JBPCPB010000348.1:0-4867 GCA_050999735.1 Thermomicrobiales bacterium
ACCGATTCGAGCGTTTCCACGTACGCATCGGTGCCGATGGTCTCCTTGATTCGCATCAGGCCCGCGTAAGTCTCCGGCAGGTGCATGGCAAAGGCGTCGAGCAGCGTCTGAACGCGGCAAATGAAGAGGCCGGCGTTCCAGACGAAGTTGCCGGTAGCGAGGTACGCTTCCGCCGTCTCGCGCTCCGGCTTCTCCACGAAGCGCACCGACTCGCGCACGCAGAGATCATCTTCCTGCTGCATGACATCGGCGAGTTCGATGTAGCCGTAGCCCGTCGCGGCGAATGTCGGCGTAATACCGATTGTGACAATCGAGCCGTCTTGCGCGGCGCGCGCGGCGAGGGCGACTGCCTTCAGCAGAATATCCGGCTGGAGGATGACGTGATCGGCCTGGAAGGAGGCGAGCGTCGCGTCCGGGTCTTTCTGCGCGAGATGGATCGCGGCGAGGCCGAGCGCGGGACCCGTCTCCCGCGCGACGGGTTCGACAACGATATGATCGGCAGGAACCCCCGGCGCCTGGCGGGCGACTTCCGGCGCATGCGCCGCGTTGACGGCGATAAACAACCGCTCCGGCGCAATGAGCGGCGCGAGCCGTGCGACCGTATCTTGCAGCATGCTCCGTTCGCCAAGCAGATTGAGGAGCGGCTTCGGACGATGTTGCCGGGAGAGCGGCCAGAGCCGCGTGCCGCCACCGCCCGCGAGAATTACGCCGTAGAGATTCATGTCACCCTCCTGCCCCATGCCCCAACGTCGGCCCACACCTATCGTATCCGTCTGAACGTGGAAAGTCTCGCGGGCGTGACGCGGATTTTGCCCGACGCACGACGCATTACGCGCGCACGTATAACTGCGGCCCCGCCGGGCGCACCGCGCCGGTCAGTTGCAGTTGCACGAGCAGCCCGTTCACATCGCTGATCGGCAGGCCGCAGGCGCGGCAGAGATCGTCAATGTGGGCAGGTTCCGCGCTCAGTGCGCCGAGGAGCGCTTCCGCACCGGGGACGCCGGGCAGGGTCGGCAGCGCTTGCTGGGTGGCGTGCTGCTCGCGACGAATTTCCAGCAGCAGTTCCGCCAGAATATCGTCCACACTCGTGACGAGGCGCGCGCCGTCCTTAATCAGCGCATTCGTCCCCGCGCTCATCGGGCTGAGGATGCTCCCCGGCACGGCGAAGACCTCCCGGCCCTGATCGGCGGCGAAGTCCGCGGTTATCAGCGCGCCACTCTTGCGGTCTGCCTCGACAATCACGACGCCGAGCGCGAGGCCGCTGATGATCCGGTTGCGGGCGGGGAAGTTCGCTGGGTCAATCCGCGCGCCGAGCGGATACTCCGTAATCAGCGCGCCGCCACTCTCCACGATGCGGGCAGCGAGGCTCCGGTGCTCCGGCGGGTAGATCGTATTCATGCCGTGTCCGAGTACCGCGACCGTCCGGCCCCCGGCGGCGAGGCAGCGGTCGTGCGCGATGCCGTCAATCCCCTTCGCCAGCCCGCTGATCACCGTCACGCCGACCGCCGCGAGGTCGGTCGCGATCCGGTGCGTCACCTCACGCCCGTACGGCGTCGCCCGGCGCGTGCCAACAATCGCCACCGCGAGCGCGTCCTCCGCCGTCAGCGTGCCGCGGACGTAGAGAATCGCGGGCGCGGACGCAATCGAACGGAGGCGGTCGGGGTACTCCTCGTCGTTCCAGGTGAGCACGGTAATACCCGCCTGCACCGTCCGCTCCCATTCGGTCGCCGGATCGAGTGTCGCGAACGCCTTTACCGCGCTCGCCGTTGTCCGTTCATCCAGTCCCGCGCCCCGGAGATCGAGCGCGCGGCCATTCCACGCCGCCTTCAGCGTCCCAAACGCGCGGGCGAGCAGCCGAAGCCGCGCCGGTCCGATCCCCGGCACGCGCGCCCATGCAACCCAGTATGCTCGTTCCTCCGTCTCTGTCATGTGCGGCAGTATACACGGTTGGGGTCGGCAGTCGGCGGTCGGCAGTCGGTAGCAACGCTAAGTCGAGCATCAACTGACGACTGTCCACTGCCGACTGCCGACTATCTCCCTCTCCTTGACGCTTCCGAACGCGGCGCGCATCATGGAGCGGAGGGAAAACCGAGCGAGAAGAATGAAGGGAGCCTCCCCATGAAAATCGGTATCTTCGACCCGCTCTTTGCCAGCCAGCCGATTGAAGCGATGCTCGATTTCGTCGCCGAGGCCGGATGTACCGCCGTCGAGATCGGCACCGGGCGCTATCCCGGCACGCCGCACATTGATGTGGATGCCCTGCTCGCGGACGACGGTAAGGTGCGGGAATACAAGGCGCTCTTTTCGTCGCGCGGCCTGGAAATCTCCGCGCTTTCCTGCCACGGCAACCCGCTGCACCCGAACAAGGAGCAGGCGCAAAAGAGCGATAGCATCTTCCGCAAGACGGCGGCGCTCGCGCAAAAACTGGAATTGCAAACAATCGTCTGCTTCTCCGGCTGCCCCGGCGACTCCGAAGGCTCCAAATATCCGAACTGGGTGACGTGCCCGTGGCCGCCCGACTTCCTTGAAATTCTCGACTGGCAATGGAACACTGTCGCCATCCCCTATTGGCGGGACGCCGGGACGTATGCCGAGGAGCATGGCGTCCGCGTCGCCTTCGAGATGCACCCCGGCTTTCTCTGCTACAACCCAGAGACGATGCGCAAGATGAGCGACGCCGTCGGCCCGGTGATCGGCGCGAATGTGGACCCGTCGCACCTCTTCTGGCAGGGGATTGATCCCTGCCAGGCGCTGCGCGCTTTGAAAGACATCGTCTACTACGTTCACGCGAAGGATACGGCGATCAACCCGTATAATGTCGCGGTAAATGGCGTGCTCGATACGAAGCACTATTCCGACATCCCGAACCGGGCGTGGATTTTCCGTTCCGTCGGCTATGGCCACGATCTGCTCTTCTGGCGGCAGTTTGTCTCGACCCTGCGGGAAATCGGTTTCGATGGCGTGCTTTCTATCGAGCACGAAGATGCCCTCGCCTCCCCGAACGAAGGCTTCCTGAAGGCGGTCGGCACGCTCAAGGACGCGATTTTTACTGAAAGTACAGGCGAGATGTGGTGGGCGTAGGGGAACCTACCCCCCGGCCCCCCTCCCTAAAAGGAGGGGAAACCCGTTTCGGGCATCGTGTCTCGTTCCATCTCGCTCCCCCTTCCTTTTAGGGAAGGGGGCCGGGGGGTTAGGGAAAAGGATCAATCATGCCACTGCGTCTAGCAGTACAGGAAAATCTCTTACCCGCGCCATCGCTCGACATGAAGTTCGCGCAGGCGGCGGAGTGGGGCTATGACGCGATCGAGGTGCGGGGCGACACGTTGCGCGCCGACCATCGGGCGATTGCCCAACGCGTACGTGGCGGGACGGCGCGGGTGGCCGGGATCGTCGGCGGCTATCGCGGCTGGCCAGTTGCGGCAGACCCGGATGAGCGGCTGCAATGCCTGGAGGACATCGCGCGCTTGCTGACGTTCGCGGCGGAAGTCGAGGCGGCGGGCGTCATCGTCGTGCCGATCTACGGCTACTCGGCCCGGCTGCCTTACCCGCAAAAACGGGATGCCATCGCGGATGAGGAACGGTTGGACGACGCGCTCCACGAACTGACGGAGTTCGCGGTGTCCGTCGGTTCGACGCTGATTCTCGAACCACTCAATCGCTACGAAACGCATCTGATTCATCGGCTCGAACAGGGCGTCGAATGGTGCGAGCGGATCGGCAGCGAGCGGCTACGGCTGCTTGGCGATCTGTTTCACATGAATATCGAGGAGCGCGATCCCGTCACGGCGCTCCATATGGCGCGGCAATATCTCGGCTACGTCCATCTCGCCGACAACACGCGGCTCGAACCGGGCACAGGGATCACCGATTTCATGGCGGCCTTCCGCGAGCTGCGCGACATCGAGTTCGACGGCTACTGCGCGCTGGAATGCAATCTCTCCGGCCGCCCGGACGAAATTCTGCCCCGCACCGCCCAATTCGTCCGCTCACTCTGGGGCGACTGATACCGCCAGGAAAGAGAAAGGTCGAGCACAGAGACCACAGAGCACACAGAGGGCACAGAGAATAAAAAATCTAACACATGAGTTCTCTGCGGTCTCTGTGTCCTCTGTGTGCTCTGTGTTAAATCTTCCCGTCTCCTTGACAGGGCAGAGTGCGGGTGCTAGCGTCCGCTGTACAATCGAAGACGCCCGCGATGACGGGGAAGAATACGCGACTGGCAGCCAAAAGCGAGTGGGGGAAGGTGGAAGCCCCACGGCGATGCCCGCGCGGAACGCGCCCCGGAGCGGCCCGCCGAAGAAAGCAGCGATGCAAGTAGGTGGAGGTGGGCGGCGCCCACGCAAAGAAATCGCCGAATGAGTGGTCGGACGAAATCCGGCAAAGAGGGTGGTACCACGGGCGCGCTGCTCGTCCCTCCAACGTCTCGCGGGGCGTCGGGAGGTGGCACGAAAGCAAGCGCCCGTTTTGTGTTTTAGAGAGTCGAACAAGACCTTCCCCTCCCCTCTCCATCGCCGCCGTAACTCCGCGCTATCGAAGCCAGAGGGCGATGGAGAGGGGAGGGGGAGGGTTTGTTGGACTCTCTCAAACACAAAACGGGCGCTTGCTTTCGTGCCACCTCCCTGCGTCCCGCGAGACGTTGGAGGGACGAGCAGCGCGCCCGTGGTACCACCCTCGTTGCCGGATACTGACCGGCCACTCATTCGGCGTTTGTTGTGCGTGGGCGCCACCCACCTCCACCTACTTGCATTACTGCTTTCTTCGGCGGGCCGCTCCGGGGCGCGTTCCGCGTTGGCATCGCCGTGGGGCTTCCACCTTCCCCCACTCGCTTTTGGCTGCCAGTCGCGTATTCTTCCCCGTCATCGCGGGC
>JBPCPB010000439.1:0-4511 GCA_050999735.1 Thermomicrobiales bacterium
CCCTTTGCTCAATCAACGCGGTAGTTGCGCTCATGGTCTGATTCCGTGAAGAGCGCGCCGAGCAATTTCTGGGCGAACTCGATCTCCTCGCGCCCCGCGACGCAGTTTGGTGTATTGACCGGTAGCGTCAGTTCGATTGGCATCTCATCGTGAATGACGAATTGAAACTGCACGGCATCGAAACCGGCGACCTCGGTCATCCGCGACGTTGTGCCCTCGATCTCGCCGCCGAGAAAGGTAATCTGCGCGAGCGGGAATGACCGGTGTCGCACCCGGTCGGCGACGAACTGGAGCCGGACGACGCGGCGAAAATTGGTCAGCAGCCAGAGCGTTACCGCTTCGTGATCGCCCAGCGTGATGTAGGCGAGGACCGCTTCATCCGGGGCGAGCGCGGCCTTGCGGATCGCCTTCGTGTCGGTGATCGTCGTCGGGTCATCGGGTCGGAGCGTCCGCGCGACCTCTTCGAGCGCTCGATACCACTGTCCATACGGTGCGCTCACAGACATCCTCCCACGGGTACGGCGAAAACGGATTGCACTATATCAGGCGTGGCTGGATCACCGCCGCTTCGAGCGGCTGGTGCGGCTGGCCGAGCAAGTCGCGCATTTCGAGGCCATTGACGACCGCGTAATTCCCGGCGTTGTTGTTGAATAAGAGATGAACGGTCTGCGCCTCGGACGCGACCGCGTTCACGTTCGGCAGCCAGCCGCGCAGTTCATCGGTCGTGTAGCGATAGTTGAAGCGATCCTGGCTGCCCTTGAGGCCGGGCTTGTTCCATGTCTCCTGATTGCGTCCGTGGAAACGGACAATCGCGAGGGCAGGATTCGTGACTTCGACAAGCGGCGGCACGCTGTTCGATTCACCCTGCGGCTCATCCACGATCGTGTATACCATCCGCAGATCGCGGAGCGTGCCGTAAGTGCGTTCTCGCTCCTGTGGCGCAAGCCACGAGCGGTGGCGAAATTCAATGGCGAGCAGATCATCGGGGAACATCTCGCGCACCTGCGAGAGATAGGCGCGATTGTGGTCGGTCGCGACGAACCACGGCGGGAACTGGAAGTGGAGCGCACGCAGTTTACCCGCCGCGCGTAACGGCTCGACCGCGCCGCTGAACCGCTCGACAATCTCCCGCGTCGGTAGCACCGCCTGCCCCTGATTGTCCCGCTCGTGGAGCGTGAGCGCCTTGTACGCTTTGACGTTGAAGGCGAAGGTATCGGGTGTCGCCTTCGCCCATTTCGCGAAGTTTCGCTCGCTCTGGAGGGCATAAAACGTGCTGTCCACCTCGACCATCGGGAAGAAGCGCGCGTAGTACGCGAGCCGGTCGGCGGGCTTGATGCCCGATGGATAGAAGTCTCGATGATCGGACCAGTTGCATGTACCAACCAGGATATTCTCTGCCATCTTTCCCGTGCCTTGACGCGTATGCGATACTCACGGTGTTGGGCTTTGTCTGTCCCAAAGGACTGCATCATGAGAGTGGCGCTCGCCCACAACCGATTCTACCGCACGATGCCTGTCGCATCCGCCCTCTGCGAACTGCGCGACGGATCGGGCGATGGCGGCCTCCCCGCACCGTCTCGGCAGGGGCGGCTGCTTCCGGTGCGCTGATTATCGCAAACCCCGCTGACCCCTGCCTTTTCCAGAGTGCCGAGTGCTGAGTACTGAGTACTGAGTGCGCAGGTGAGTGCGTGCTGCCTGCGATACGAATAGATCGAAAGAGGTGCCGATCATGGTCTCGAATTTCATTGAAGAACCTGAGGATGTGGATGACGATCAGTTCGACCGCTGGTATGTGGACGTCATCAAACGCTCCGGAATGATGGACAACTCGCCCGTTGCGGGCTGTCGTGTCTTCAAGCCGTATGGCTATGGGTTATGGGAGAACATGCAGCGCAGGCTGGACGACCGGTTCAAGGAGACGGGTGTGGAGAATGCCTATTTCCCCCTGTTCATTCCCGAATCCATGCTTGCCAAGGAGGCGGAGCATATTGAGGGCTTCGCGCCCGAAGTGGCGTGGGTGACGATGGGCGGGAACAAGCAACTCGAAGAACGGCTCGCTATCCGCCCGTCATCGGAATCCATTATCTGCCCGATCTTTGCGGAGTGGGTGCAGAGTTATCGCGATCTGCCGATCCTCATCAACCAATGGTGCTCCGTTGTGCGCTGGGAGGAGCGGCCCCGGTCGTTCCTGCGGACGCGCGAATTCCTCTGGCAGGAGGGGCACACCGCGCACGCGAACGCCGACGAAGCGGAGGAACGCGCGCTCCAGATGATTGATGTCTACAACGACTTCTACATCAACGAACTGGCGATCCCTTCGGTGATGGGGCGCAAAAGCGACTCCGAGCGGTTCGCGGGCGCGCTCCGCACCTACACCCTCGAAGCAATGATGCGCGGCAAGAAGTGGGCGCTCCAATCCTGCACCTCACACAACCTCGGCGACCACTTCGGCAAATCGTTCAATATCCAGTTCCTCGCTCCTTCCGGCGAGCGCGAGTATGCCTGGAATACTTCGTGGGGTCTCAGTTGGCGGGCAATCGGCGCGATTATCATGGTGCATGGCGACCAGAGCGGCTTGCAGATGCCGCCGCGTGTCGCGCCCGTGCAGGCGGTGGTCGTGCCGATCTGGCGGACGGATGAGGCGAAGGCGCAGGTTTTCGAGGCATCCGCGCAGATCGAGCGCGCGCTGAAAGCGGCGGGCGTGCGCGTCAAAGTGGATCGCGACGCCGAGCACACACCCGGCTGGAAGTTCAACGAATGGGAACTGAAGGGTGTGCCGGTGCGGATCGAAGTCGGGCCGCGTGATGTCGCGGCGGGGCAGGCGGTGCTCGCTCGCCGCGATACCCGGACGAAAGAAGCGGTACCGCTCGACGGATTGGCCGGGCGCGTGCAGGCGCTCCTGGACGACATTCATGGCGCGCTCTATCAACGCGCGCTCGATTTCCAGAAGGAGAACAGCGCGGTCGTCACATCCTACGACGAACTGAAGGAGCGCGTCGCGGCCAACGCGGGCTTCTCGTACATCTTCTGGGACGGCGACCCCGCGACCGAGGAAAAGATCAAGCAGGAGACGAAAGCGACGATCCGCTGCATTCCCCTGCACGACAACGACGAAGGCCCCGATCTCTTCACCGGCAAGCCGGTTCGCGGCAGGGTGCTGGTAGACCGAGCATATTAGGGCGTGTCTGGTGAATGGGGATTTCGGGTTCTCGCCTGCGATCATTTGCAGACGTTCAGCATCTGATGATTCACCAGCCGTGACAAAACATACGGGGGATACGCTCATGAGCGACAAAGCACGCCGCAAGGAATTGATGGCGCAATACAAGCAAACCCAGCCCGAGGCCGGGGTGTACCGCATCATCAATCGCAAGAACAACAAAGTCCTACTCGGCTCCACGCCCGATCTGGCCAGTATTCGCAACAAGGTGGAGTTTGCCACATCAACGAACATGCCGGGTGTACTGGATCAGCGGCTGCGCAAAGAGATCAATCAGTTTGGCATCGCCGCCTTCTCGCTCGAGGTGCTTGAGGTGCTGGACAGCAAGCCTGGGATGACGGCGGAGGAAATCCAGCGGGATCTTGCCACGCTGGAGGAACTCTGGCGCGAACGGCTCGATCCCGCGCTGCTGTATTGATCCCTATGGCTCACACGCTTTCGCGATTGCAATCGCGAAAGCGTGTTATATCTTGGCCATCTGCTTCAGGTTCGCGAAACTCGTCCGCGCGGCAGCAATGGCGGAGCCTTCCGCTTTGTCTTGCTCGACGATGTACCAGTGGACGCCGCCGCGTTCCGCCGCCACAAAAATCGGCGCGAAATCTACGGAGCCAGTACCGACCGGCGCGAACGTCTGTGCCGCGTCGGCGGTCATATCTTTCAGATGCACGAGCGGCACGCGGCCCGCGTATCTCGCAAGCAACGCGGCGGGATCATGACCGGCCTTTTGTGCCCAGAATGCGTCGAGTTCCAGTTGCACAAGCGAGGGATCGGTATGCGCCGCCAGCCACGCGAAGGCGGTGACACCGCCAATCATCATCTCGAACTCGAATGCGTGGTTGTGGTAGCAAAACGCAAGTCCCTCTGCCTGCACGGTGGCGCCGATCCGGTTCAATGCGACGGCAAGATCGCGAAAGCCATCTTCGGTTCGTCGCTCGTGCGGCAAGACGGGGCAGACCACAGTTGGACAGCCGAGGATGTGGCATTCCGCGATGACCGCTGGCAGTTCATTTTCCAGCCGCGCGAGCGCGATGTGGCTCCCCGCGACCGCCATGCCAAGCGCGTCGAGTTTCGCCCGCAATTCCGTTGGTGAGAGCGGGCCATATCCCGCGAGTTCGACCCCGGCATAGCCGATGTCCGCGACCTGTTCGAGTGTGCCGACAAAGTCGCGCGCCGCCTCTTCGCGGACGGTGTAGAGTTGCAGGGCGACCGGAACGCTTGTCATGTGCTTCTCCATCGTTATGGTGGAGGCGGGGGTTTTCCCTCCCCCCACCAAGAAAGAAAAACCCAAACC
>JBPCPB010000448.1:0-5959 GCA_050999735.1 Thermomicrobiales bacterium
GGGGGGCTTCACCGGAAAACCCCCAAACGAACGGCGGAACCCTCCCCCACCAATACCGCGTGTTTTTTGGTATGTCAGGAATTGCGGGCAGCCGCCAGCGCGTTCTTCGCAATGATGGCACGGGCGACGCGGAGGGAGGCGGCGTCCACCATCTTGCCGTCCACGGTGATCGCTCCTGTACCCGCGCGCATTGCCTCGTCATAGGCGTCGAGGAGACGGTGCGCCCACGCCACCTGCGATTCCGGCAGCGAGAAGACGCGATTCAGCGTCTCGATCTGGCTCGGGTGGATCGCCCATTTGCCGTCGAAGCCCATCACGCGGCCAATCTCGCATGCTTTTTCAAATCCTGCCGCATCGCGGAAGGCAGCGTACGGCCCGTCCATGCACCGCTTCCCGTACGCACGCGCCGCGACGACGACGCTCTGCATGATCGCGTGCCAGCGGTGACCCGGATAGAGGGCGTCGTTCTCGTCCGGCACGCCGATCACGTCCATTGGCATCTGGAGGGAGGCGGCGTAGTCGCCCGGCCCGTAGATAATCGTCTCGACCCGCGGCGAGCAGGCGGCGATCGCATTGACATGGACACAGCCGAGCGCCGTCTCGATCTGCGCCTCGATGCCGATGCGGTTCGGGAAACCCTTCGCCATCTCGATCTGCGTCAGCAGCGTCTCAACGACGTAGACATCTTCCGGGCGGTCCACTTTCGGCACCATGATGAGGTCGAGATGATCGCCCGCCGCCTCCACCACTTCGATTAAATCGCGATAGGCGAACGGCGTGTCGAGTGCGTTCATGCGAAAGAGGCGCAGGCTGTGGCCGAAATCGAGATGCAGGAGCGCGTGAATGACCTTAGCGCGGCTCGCTGCCTTCTCGCTCGGCGCGACGGCGTCTTCAAGGTCAATGCAGACCGCATCAGCGGCGGAAGCAGCCGCCTTCTCAATCATCCGCGCGTTCGACGCCGGCACGAGTAGCACCGACCGCTCTAACCGGGCAGCAGGATCAGGACGAGATGATGCCATAGAGCGCAACTCCTTCGGATCGAGGGGAACGGAGCGCGGAGGACACAGAGGACACAGAGAGAGTTCAGAGATTTCTTGTTCCTCTTTCTTTTCTCTGTGCTCTCTGCGCGGGCACCCTTTGGGCAGCATGTGTCCTCTGCGCTTCAGTCCGATTTCTCTTGCGGGCCGAGGCGGGGGATGATGGGGGCGTGGTCGCGCTTGTAGACCATCACCGTCCGCGTAAAGGTAATGACGATCGTGCCGTTCTGGTTGTAGCCCGTCGTCTTCACGGCCACGATGCCGACATTCGGGCGGGAGCGCGATTCCCGCAGCGAAAGCACCTCGGACTGCGAGTAGATCGTGTCCCCCTCGAAGACCGGGTTGGGCAGACGCACCGCATCCCAGCCCAGATTTGCCAGCACATTCTGCGAGATGTCCGTGACGCTCTGGCCGGTGACGAGCGCGAGGGTAAAGGTGGAGTCCACGAGCGGTTTGCCGAACTCCGTCTGCGCGGCGTAGTGATGATCGAAGTGGATCGGCGCGGTATTCTGCGTCAGCAGCGTGAACCAGACATTGTCGGTCGTCGTTACTGTCCGTCCCAGCGGGTGCTGATAGACATCGCCAACCGCGAAGTCCTCGAAGAACCGGCCATGCCACCCCTCTTTGAACAACCTCACCCCCCGACCCCTCTCCTTTGCCTGGCGGCAAAGGAGAGGGGGAGGTTTGGTAGGGGCGCACAGCCGTGCGCCCGCCCCGGCTTTCCGGTCTACATCCCATCCACCAGAAAGAGTGTGCCGTTCGAGGTCGCCTGTCGCAATGCTTTCGCCTCGCGGTATTCCTCGGACGCCCACCACGCCTTCGCGCGCTCCATGCTCTCGAATTCGATAATCACCAGGCGTCCAGGCAGTTGCTTTTCGCCCTCCAGAACCTCCGTCTTGCCACCACGAGCGATGAATTTCCCACCGTACGCCGCCAGCGATGTCGGAACCATCTTCCGATATTCGGCGTATCGTTCAGGATCATTGACATCTACCTGCGCGATCACGTATGCCGCCATCTCACCCTCCTTTGCCTTATCAGATCACGTTTTCCGCACGGAGCCGCGCGATACCGGCGTCATCATAGCCGAGAGTACGCAGGATCGCCTCGGTATGCGCGCCGATGGCCGGGATCGGGTCCATACGCGGCTCGACATCCGCCATGATGACGGGCGGCTTGAGCATGGAGAGCGTGCCGACCGGCGATCCGACCTCCTGCCAGCGGTCGCGCGTTGCCAGTTGGGGGTGATCGAGAAATTCCTGCACGGTATTGAGTCGCGCGTTGGCGATCCCTGCCGCTTCCAGCCGCGCCACAATCTGTGCTGCGGTCAATGTGCCGAAGACCGCATTGATCGCCGCGTGCAATTCCGCCCGGTGCGCGACGCGGGCGGGGCCGGTGGCGAAGCGGGGATCGGTGGCGATAGCGGGCTGCGCCAGCACATCGGCGCAGAAGTTGGCCCACTCGCGCTCGTTCTGGACGCCGAGGAAGATCGTGCCGCCATCGCCCGTCGCGAAAGGACCGTAGGGCGCAATCGTCGCGTGGCTCGCGCCGGTGCGGGCGGGCGGCGTGCCACCGTACTTGGTGAAGTAGGCCGGATAGCCCATCCACTCCGCGAGGCCATCGAAGAGCGAGACTTCCAGCGTCGTTCCCATGCCCGTCCGCCCGCGCTGGATCAGCGCGGCGAGGATGCTGGAGTAGGCATACATGCCGCCCGCGAGGTCCGCGACGGCAATCCCCGCCTTGGAGGGCGATTCGGACGTGCCCGTCACCGCGACGACGCCCGTTTCGCACTGGACGAGCAAGTCGTACGCCTTCTTGTCGCGGTACGGCCCGGACGAGCCGTAGCCGGAGAGATCGCAGATAATCAGGCGGGGATAGCGATCGTGGAGCGATGCCGCCTCGAAGCCGAGGCGGGCCGCCGCGCCGGGGGCGAGATTCTGGATGAAGACGTCCGCCGTTTCCAGCAATTGATGGACGATCCGTTGCGCTTCGGGCTGCTTCATGTCGAGCGCGAACGATTCCTTGGAGCGGTTGAGCCAGACGAAGTGCGCGCTCATCCCCCGGACGGCGGATTCGTATTGCCGCGCGAAGTCGCCGACGCCAACACGCTCGATCTTGATGACCCGCGCGCCGAGATCGGCCAGTTGCCGCGTCGCAAATGGCACGGCGACGGCCTGCTCCAGCGCGACGACGGTGATCCCCTCCAGCGGCAACATCAGTACGACCTCGGCAGGCCAAGCACATGCTCGGCGACGTACGAGAGGATGAGGTTCGTGGAGAGCGGCGCGACCTGATAGAGCCGCGTCTCGCGGAACTTGCGCTCGATGTCGTACTCCGCCGCGAAGCCGTAGCCGCCATACGTCTGCAACGCAGCGTTCGCCGCCTCCCACGAGGCGTCCGCCGCGAGCAATTTCGCCATGTTCGCCTCCGCGCCGCACGGCTCGCCCCGATCAAACTTCTCCGCCGCCGTAAAGCGCATCAGATCCGCCGCCGCGACATTGACATGTGCCCGCGCAATCGGGAACTGGATGCCCTGGTTCTGGCCGATGGGACGACCGAAGACCTCGCGCTCCTTCGCCCGGCGCGTCGCGCGCTCGACGAACCAGCGGCCATCGCCGATGCACTCGGCGGCGATCAGAATGCGCTCGGCATTCATGCCATCGAGGATGTAGCGAAAGCCGCGCCCCTCCTCGCCGATCAGGCTGCGCGCTGGGATCGGCACATTGTCGAAGGTCAGTTTGTTCGTCTCATTGTTCAGCATGATCGGGATCGGCTCGACGGTCAGGCCGTTCGCCCGCGCGTCGCGGAGATCAATGAGGAAGACCGACAGGCCATGCGATTTCCGCTGCACCTGCTCCTGCGGCGTCGTGCGAGCGAGCAGGAGCATCAGGTCGGAGTGCTGGACGCGGGAGATGTAGATTTTCCGCCCATTGACGACGTAGCGGTCGCCATCCCGCACGGCGGTTGTCGTCAGGCTCGTCGTGTCCGAACCCGCGTCCGGCTCCGTGACGCCGAAGGCTTGCAGCCGCAGTGCGCCGCGGGCGATTTTCGGCAAATATTCCCGCTTCTGCTCCTCGGAGCCGTGCCGCAGCAAGGTGCCCATCACGTACATCTGCGCGTGCGCAGGCCCCGCGTTGCCGCCGCTATAGTTGACTTCTTCGAGGATAACCGACGCTTCCGTCAGGCTCATGCCGAGGCCGCCGTACTCCTGCGGGATCAGCGCGCCGAGCAGCCCGGTCTCGGTCATCGCCCGCGTGAATGCTTCCGGGTAGGAGCGCGTGCGGTCCAGCTCGCGCCAGTAGGCGTCCGGGAAGTCCTTGCAGAACTCCCGCACCCGCGCGCGGAGTGATGTGTATCGGTCGTTGTCGGTCACGATTCCTGCCTTCTCCACGGAGGATGCACCCGCCCAGCGGACGCCCCGTGCGCCCCTACAATCTGTTTCCGACAATTTCTCGCCCACTCTGCTGGAAGCGTACACCTGTCGCCGTGCCTGCGTCGGTCGTGACGAACATCAGCTTCGTGTCAACGACTTCGCTGAAGAATGTCGCTTCGGATTCGGGGGCGAAGATGAGCGGTGCTTGCCCGATCGGCTGGACTGCCAGGCCGTTCCCATCGCGTGTCACGACGAGCGCGAAACCGAGAGGGAAGACGTACGTACCGATGTATCGGTCAAGCATGTCCGCAGCGACCAATACGCGTGTCGGCTCCCTTGGGAGATAATCCGGCCAGTCATACTCCGCCGCAATCGCCCGCATAATCTCATCGAGGAGCGGCGCTCCTTCATCCGAATTTGTCATCACAATTGCGCCGAGGCCGCGATCACGGTATGCCACGAGCCGACAGGTGAACCCCTGATCGTCACCGCCATGCAAGAAGCGCATGGACGGACCACTTCCGGCCAACGCGAATCCCAGCCCCCGGCTTTCAACGTGCGGTGTCAACATCTCGTTCACCATATCGCGGGAAAGAACGGTATGGGGTTTCCCCGCCCGCGCCGCTTGAATGTCTATAACAAGGCGCGCGAGATCGGTTGGTGTTGTCCAGAGTCCCGCGGCCGCCATTTCCGGGTAAACATGCCACTTCCCCTCAACCACACCACCACCCGTGCGGTGCCCGGCAGCGGCCTGATCCCAATGGGCAGCGGGCAGCGGTTGCTCGTACGTGCTGTTACGCATACCCAACGGTTCGAATACCAGTTCTCGTGCTACGTGAGGGAACGGTTTCCCGGTACTATCAATCAGCAGTTGTTGCAGCACCGTCGTCCCGCCGCCGGAGTAGCGGAACTGCGTGCCGGGTATGGTATCCACACGGATTGGCGGCGTGTTCGCGGGATATTCGCCCTGCAAGACGTGCGTCAGGGAAGGAATTGGGCCATCGCGGCGGTATCCCGGGAAACCATGTACCGTCAGGCCGCCACTGTGACTGAGCAGATGCCGAATCGTCACGCGTGGTTGCCACGTCCCGTTCGCCGGTATCTGCCAGGAACGCAAGGAATGATTGACGTCTTCATCGAGATCGAGATGCTCTGAGCAGACGAGTTGCAGCGCCGTAACGGCGGCAACGGGCTTACTCACGGACCCGACCTGAAAGAGGCTTTCCGTGGTAACCGGTTCTGTTTTTCCGGCCTCCCGCACGCCGTAGCCCCGCGCCCATTCCAGTTGATACTCGTTAATCACCGCGATGCTTACACCGGGTACGGCATAGAACGCCATGCGCTCGGTCAGCGAAATGCGACGAGCGTTTTCGGACGGGCGCGCGCCAAGTGGGACAATGCCCTCCTCAACCCGGCGCATCCGTACCGCACTGTCATCTGCTGCGTTCCCCATAGTCTACGGCCTTCTTGTTCCCACTCCGCAACGACGGTGGTAGGGTAGCATGGCGGTGGGAGGGGGGGGGGGGGGGGGGGGGGGGGGGGGGGGGGG
>JBPCPB010000125.1:0-7794 GCA_050999735.1 Thermomicrobiales bacterium
ACCTACATGTTCGACAAATGGTGGCTCGCGACCTTCCCCGGCCTCGCAATCTTCGTCACCACCCTCGCCATCAACCTCTTCGGCGATGGCCTGCGCGACCTTCTCGATCCCCGTTCCCGGAACACAATCTAGCACAATGGATGTGCGCGGATCAACCGTGATATACTGATAATGGTTCGGTTATCGGAGAGGATTTATCATAATGTCGAAAGATTCCACGACGCAGCGACCAACTTCGCAGTCATCTTCGGAACAATCTGCGCCGCGTCCGGCGGAGACGCCGATTGTCTATACACCGGGTGGTCAGAAAATGACAAAGGGTGGCAATCCGCCCAAAGAAACGCGCTAACGCTTCAGGTTGATCGTTACGGCAAGACCAAACAGGATGATTTCAAGCGAAAACAGACGCACCGCCCAATTGAGACGACGCGCCTTTTTCCGTAGCAAAGACTCGTTCTCTGGTATCGAGTCTGTCGCGATGAAGTGAGCATTTGCCAGATAGATTGCCCTTGCATCATGCGTGCGGACAGCCCGCTCGAATTCATCCAATCTCGGCCCTGTCTCCCATTCATTCGGAATGTACGCTCGATAAAGCAATCCGACAATGACAGCCCACACGAGCGCACCAGCCAACGCGAGAAAGACTGCGGGTTTGTCAAGAGAGTTGTGTTCCGCACTGAGCAATGCTGCAACCACGGGCAACAGCACGGTGGTGAGCGTAAACCAAGTGGCGATTTTGAGATCCAAAGCATCGCCGCTTCGAATTTGCCAATCCAATTGCTGCATCACCGCGTCGTAGAAAATCTTCTCACGCACCTCGACTTGGACAGTATCCGATTCAGCAGACGGTATTCGCTCTCGCGACGAGCAATCCATCCATGATCGCCCGAAGGCGAGCGCAGCTTGTAGCGTTCGATGCCATTCTCGCACTGCTCGCCTCCTGATTCCCCAATTCCCCTCACTATCTATCAGATTTCCTCCGGCGACCACTGCACATCCGGGTCGAGCGGGTAGACCGGGCGACGGAGGCGCTGGTACGGGAACCCGTGGAGGTTCGGGCTGCTGATGCCCGGCGCTTCCACCTCGATGACCTTCGTCGCAATCGGCTCGAAGGCGGCGCGGAAGTGCGCGGCGCTTTTGAGGACGAGGATGCGCCGCTCGGTCGGTTCGATACCGAAGGAACGGAAGAAGTTGAGGTCGTCTGGGTGGCCGCGCAGTTCGGTCAACTGCAATTCGATGCCGCCCGGTCCATCAACCTCCAATACGACCGTCTTCCCCCGGCTGGCGAAGGTGCCCGCGCCCATCGGCCCGGCAATTGGGAAGCGGCCCTCGTGGATCAGCCGCACCATGCCCGTCACTTCGGCCGGCTCACCGTGCAGTTTGTCATGCTTGCCGCCGACACTGAGTGTGACCGTGCTCCCGACGCCCGCCGCAATGCAAGCGGCGACCGCCTCCCGATCCATGATCTGCGCTACCGCCGCCGAACGCGCGTTCGCCGCGAGCAACCCCTTCAGTACCGCCGTCCCGTCACCCGCCGTGCCGCTCGCGCCAGAGTCGGAGATGTCCGCCAACACATAGACGCTGCCCGGCGCGCCCGCCATCGCCTCGGCAATCGCGGCATCCACCGGTGTCGGATGGATCGTGAAGTCGGCACGCAACTCCCAGCAGATCGCGGCGAGTTCATTCGCGTATCGTTTAGCGAGTGCTGGGTCATTGTCCGTAACGACAATTGTCGCCACACCGGTGAACGGCACATCGGAGAACGGGAAGCCGCCGAGGACGGTCGCCGCAACGACGCTCGGCTCTCGCTCGATTTCCCGCGCCCGGTCAATCGCCTTCTTGAGCGGCGATTGCCACGTCGTCACCATAGACTGGTTCGGCGCAATCAGCGGCAGTTTGACGTGCGCCATCGTCGGCGTAATCTCGCCTTTGATCGTCGCGACGAGGATCTGCATCGCCCGCGCGCCCGTCTCTGGCGTGTCAATATGCGGATACTCCTTATAGCCGACGAAGGCGGTCGCCTCCGCCATCATCTCCTCGGAGAGATTTGTGTGCAGATCGAGCGGCGCGACAATCGGCACCTCCGGCCCAACCAGTTCGCGCACCGCCGTAATCAGCGGTCCTTCGCCATCGTCGTTGTGCTCCAATGCCATCGCACCATGGATGCCGAGCAGCACGCCGTCTACCGGCAGCGCGGCGCGGATACCGGCCAGAATCTCGTCGCGCATCGTCTCGAACGCCTCGCGCGAGACGCGCCCACCCGGCACGGCATGGCCGTACGTCGTCGGGATTAATTCGATGCCCTGCCGTTTTGCCTCCGCGACGATACCGCCGTAGATCGTCCCCGTCCCCTCCATCGCGAGAATGTCCGCGCCGCGCACGATGCCGCTCGACCCCTTCTGGAAATCACGGAGCGTCGTCGGCTCCCACTGAAAAGTGTTCGTCTCCTGCGCAATACCCCCGGTGACAATACGGATCGCCATATGGATTCTCCTTTCCCCTGAGAATGACCGCAAATCGTTCGCTGCATCGCCGCATAATAGTACAGAATCGCCGGGCAGACATTGCAGGCATGGAGTTTCATGGCGGCGGCCTTCAGCCTGCCGAGCGTCGCTGCTGCCCCTTGTCATACATGCGCACGCAGCGTATTGTGTACACAATATTGGAGGTCATCAATGAGCGTCAAACATGTCGGTGTCCGCGAACTGCGCGGCGACCTCGCGGAGAAGTTGAAGAGCAGCGAGCCAATCGTCATCGAGCGGCACGGTCAGGCGCTTGGCATCTATGTGCCCATGCAGCAAGTGGATCGCGCGAAGGTCGAGGCGGCGTTCGATGAATTTCAGGCCATTCTGGAGGAAGTATTGCGCCAGACGGGGATGACCCGTGAGGAACTCGCGAATGAACTCGATCTGACGCACAAATGAACCTCACGATTGACGCGAATATCCTCTATCGTGGCGCTCGTTCTCGATTATCTCATTGGTTAATCCCTATATTGTATGGCGTGTGCTACGCAACTGTAACAATATAGCGATTCCCTGCACAATGAAAACAAAGAGAAAAACAAATTTCAGGGCCGTTCGTATATTCGGACTCAACATCCCCAAGGCAACAAAGGCGAGGAAGGCGATACTCCTCGCCACGCTCATTTGATGCACTCGTTCTCCGTCATGGCGAAAACCCGCCGACAATTGCAATGCAAAGAAGATGATCGTTGCAGCAACAGCGATAGTCATTCCGACTAAGACATATACAGACAACATTGCGTTCCCTCTCACGCCGCCGTTTATGTGCCCCGGATTCTGGTCACTATGCCTTTGTCACGCCATCGCAATGACCGGTAAGACGAGGCGTGATGGATATTCTGACGAGTGAAAGACCGTCTGCAACGCGCTCACCATCGCCTTAGACCGCCCCGGCTCTTCGCCCGTGTTCGGGTTGCGGTCAAAACGCGGAAAGTTGCTGCTCGACACTTCCAGCCGGATGCAATGCCCCGCCAGGAAAACGTTGCTCGTCGCCCACAGATCCACCGCGTACGCAATCACCGCGCCCGGCGTGATCGGCGTCCCCTCCCGCATCGAGTCCCGGTACCGCGCCCGCAAAATGCCGTCCGTCAGATTACGCGCGTAGCCGCACGGCGACACGTCCACCAGTTTCGCCGTCCAGTCCGTGTCCGGCGCACTCGAACTGGCATGGAGGATCAGTTTCACCGGCCCCGTCACTTCCACTGGCTGTTCGAGCGGCGGTGTGGTGTAGACGAGGACGTCCTCGCGCGCCTCGACTGCGCGCTGATCATACGCACCGCCCTGGCTGACGACGGCGTTGCAGCACAGGCCACCGCCCATCGTCGGCACGGGATTGCGCGGGTTGTAGACGTACGCATCCGGTGGCTCGGAGGCGGGCGATTGGCGGCTGAGCGCCCCATCGCCGTGGAGCGTGTTCGCCCTGCCGCCACTGTGCAGGAACCACTCCTGCCAGTCGGTGCGGGCGAGCGGCCATTCCTGTTCGTCGCGCCACTGGTTCGATCCCATCACGAAGAGACGAACGGGCGGCTCGCCATCTACGCCGTTCTCGATGCCGCGCAGCCAGCGGTCGAACCAGCGCAGTTGGATGCCGTCCGCATCAAGCACCGCACCGGTGGCGCGCATGCCGAAGTCGTGGGCGCCGATGGGATTGCCGCGCGCCATGCCGCCGTGGTTCCAGGGACCGAGGAGGAGATGCTGCCGGTCGCGTACGGCGGCGGGGGCAGTGGCGCGCATCCCGGTAAAGTTCTCAATCGTGCCCTTGAGGAAGATGTCATACCAGCCGCCGATATTGAGGGCGGCGACAGAGAGCGTGTCGTGCCGCATCGAGACATCGAGGGCAGCCCAGGAATCGTCGTAGGTCGGGTGGTGCACCCAATCGTCGTAATAGGGCGCATACTCCGCGAGGATCGGATGCCCGACAAGCGGCAGGCGGCGGAATTCCTCAGAGAGATTGTCCACCCCATCGAGGAGACGCTGAAACGTCTCCTCGGCGGACGGATCGCTCTTCCTTCGCCGCGAGACAGTATTCGTCGCGAGATTTGTCATCGTCCAGGAGAGGTTGAAGGAGAGTTCGAACGCGCCGCCCTGATACGTCCATCCGGCGTGATAATCGGCGGCGGTGATCGCTGGCGCGATTACCTTGAGGGCCGGGTGGCCGCTGATTGCCGCCTGCCATTGCGTCAGCCCGACGTACGAGCCGCCGAACATACCGACATCGCCATTGCACCACGGCTGCGCGACGAGCCATTCGAGCGTATCGTATCCATCCTGCCGCTCATTGGTGAAGGCAGAGAACTCGCCCTCGGACTCGAACCGCCCGCGGACATCCTGCACGACGACCGCGTAGCCGCTTCCCGCCGCCCGGAGGATGAATGGCGCGGACGCGCCGATATTCTGCTTGTCGTACGGCGTGCGTTGCAGGAGCGTCGGATACGGCCCCGGCCCCGCCGGGCGGTAAACATCGGCAAAGAGCGCAACCCTATCCCGCATCGGCACTGGCACATTGCGATCCACACTGAGCGTCAATCGTTCCGGCATCAGCGCCCTCCTCCTCACTCCGCAGTATCCAATGCCCAGCATCCTAACACGCCGAACAGTGGGAGAGAACAACGCGAGCACAGAGGACACAGAGACCGCAGAGGACGCAAGAATGGAGATAGCGCGCGGTCTCTCTTCCCCTTTCCGTCTCTGTGCTCTCCGTGTCCTCTGTGTCCTCTGTGCTTCGATTCCAGCTTCAGGCGGTGAAGAGGGTACGGCTGCGGGTGAGGACGGCGACCATGAGGACGAGAGCGAGGAGGGCCATGCCGCTGATCGTCCACGCCGGGCCGATCAGCGAACTGAGGACGCCGGTGACGAGAATACCGAAGGGGCCGACTCCAATCGCCATCGCGAGCATGCCCATCGCCCGCGCCCGCATCTGCACCGCGACATTGTTGAGGATGAGCACCGGCTGCATCGCGCCGAATGCGCCGGAGCAGAGGCCGAGCGTCACCTGCGTGCCCCACGAGAGCGCGAACATGCGCGACAGCGCCAGCACGATCACGAGGATACCGACGCAGAATGCGCCCGCGAGGAAGAAGACGCCGTGCCGTGACCCCTTTGCGCGGCGGGTGAGCGCCGCGCCGACGATGATCGCACCGATTCCGTCCGCACCGGCGAGGATACCCAACTGCTTCGGGCCAACATGCAGGAGATCGCGCGCGATCACCGGCAGCATCTGCTGATACGGGAAAACGAGCAGATTCATCACGACGGTAATCAACAATACGCCGAGAACAACTGGTGTCTGGATGGCGACGGACCAGCCGCCCCGGACGAGCTGCGCGAGCCGGACACCGTGCGGCGATTGCCGTTCCTGTGTCGCGCCGAGGTAATGCCGGAGGCGGAGAATCGCGAAGAGATTGAGACTATAGATCGCCGTCAGCCACCAGTAGCAGAGCGTCGCGCCACCGACCGCGAGGAAGAGACCGCTGAGGAGCGTCGCGAGGATTTTATTTCCTTGCATGGACATGGATTCGAGCGAGAGCGCGTTGACGATCCGGTCACGCGGATGCAACTCCGAAATCAGCGCGCGGCGCGTCGAGAAATCGGTCGCCCATGCACAGCCCAGGAGACCGGTAATCAGGTAGATCTGCCAAATCCGTACCGCGCCGGTGCTGAACAGTACGGCGAGTGTCATTGCCGCCGACAGCCCAAGTATCTGCACGGCGAGCAGGACATCGGTGCGCCGGAAGCGATCCGCCGCCGCGCCGAGAATCAAGCCGAAAACGAACATCGGGATTGTGCGACAAAAGCCGACCAACCCGACCGAAACCGGCGATCCGGTCTTGACGAGCACGATCCATCCCGCCGTGATGATCTCGAAGTGGTACGCGTGATAATAGAGCAGGCTGGAACGCCAGACGCGCTGATAGGCGGGCACGGAGAGCACCGCCGGCACGAGGTCGTGCAGGGTCTTCGTCGCCCGGATTGTCAGCGTAGCGCGTCGCATTGCCTCTCGCCATCCCATCGTGATCGTACGATTGCCGCGCGCCAGTATCGCATGGAACGGTAGCGTAGGCCTCAGCCTGCGTCCCTCTCGCACACGTTGATGGTTCGCTCGATTGGCAACGCAGACGGGAAAGTCTGCGCTACCATCAGGTACAGGGACGCAGGCTGAAGCCTACGCTACCGGTTACCCAGACACTTCCTGGCCAATCACCATCACGACGTCGCCCTGATTCGTCTCGGCGCGGAAACGGCGGACGAGTACATAGCCGTCCTGATCGGCGCAAATATCCACACCCGGCTCGTCGAAGCGGTCGAAGTTGTGCAGCCGCGCGACGGGCGTCCCGGCGCGCACGTAGGAGCCGAGCGGGACGAGCGGCTCGCTGATCCCGCTGACCGGCGCGGTGACGTAGCGATCAATATCCGTCTGCGCGACGACCCGCTGCCGGTCCGCCCATGTGGGGACGATGTTCTCCATCGGGCTGGTGAGTAAGCCATTATGGCGCATGACATTGAGCGTGCCGTGATGCGCCCACCGTACGCCGTCGAGGTCCGTGGACGCGCCGAAGCCGAACTCGCCGCCAATGGTGATCTTGCCCATCTTTTCCGCTTCCTCAGTGAGCAGGGCAGTACCATCCCGCTCGTGTAGACCATCACGAAGGGCATGCCGAACAGGAGCGCCGTTGCGCGATACTCCACGAACATCGCTGGGTCCGCGACATGGTGAAAGGAGGCGGAACGCGCGATCTCAAAGGTCGTGCCCGCCGCGTGGATGTCAATGACGACATCAGCGCGGGACAGTACCTCATTGGTGACAAAATGGGCGATCCGCTCCGTGATCGAACCGTTCGCGTTGCCGGGGAAGACGCGATTCATGTTCTTGCCGTCCTGCGACGAATGCCGCTGCGCCGTCTGGAACGCGGGCACGTTCAGCACGGGGATGACGATCAGCCGCCCTTCGACAACCTCGGCGGGATTCAGTGTGCCGATCAGATTTTTGAGGCCCACCGGCCCCTCGTATTCGTCGCCGTGCGTGCCGCCAATCGCGACAATCGTCTTCCCCGGTCGTGGCCCGCAGATAATGCAGAGCGGCACGCGCACCCGCCCCCATGCGCCGTCCATCGTGAATGGAACATGGTACAGCCGCCGTCCGGGGCTGTCCCAGTCAATCGCTTCGATCGGTGTGATGTTCAGGATCATTGACTCCTCCGACCTAACCCCCTAACCCCCTTCCAGCGAGGAAGGGGGAACTGCTACATCTTGACAGCGAAGCGCTCGACGA
>JBPCPB010000084.1:0-5010 GCA_050999735.1 Thermomicrobiales bacterium
GCCTTTCTCTGTTGAACCGCGTAAGTCCTAAGAAGATTCAGACCGGTCTTTATTCCTTTCGTATCTCTCTGTGTTCTCTGTGTCCTCTGCGTGCTCTGCGCTTGATCGGTTCCCTATCCCAGTTCGCTGCGGGCGCGGCGCATGTATTGGAGGAGCGCTTCGTGGACGACGGGGGCGGCGTCGCCGACGATGTCGTGGTCGCTGACGGGGCGCGGGCTGGCGGGATACCACCAGGCGTACGCGGAGCCGTCCGCCGTCTCGTGGAAGGTGAAGTAGGCGCGCGTGCCGACGCGGAGCGTCAATGCGTGTGGATCGCTCGTCTCCACATGGGTCGAGTGTGGCGCCGCGTGATTGAGCCAGGCGGCACAGCGCTCGAAATGCTCGATCAACGCCGCACGCGCCGTCGTAAAGTCGTATGCTTCCAGCAGGTCTCTCAATCCGTTCTCACCTCGCGTCTCATTCCGCGTCCCACCGATATGCACCAATGATAGCATGACACCCTGAAAACCTGGCATGGGCCGGAAACGCAGGCGAAAAATAAAAACAGTAATTCCTTGCTTTATTGACGGGCCTGTGCTAGGCTTGATGGACGACCGTTGCGTCGCATCGTTCTTGCCGCACTTGCCCATTTGAAAGGGACTCCGATGGTCGCGACGATGCAGCCGAATCCGTTACCTACTTCCCCCCGACAATTACGCCCGCGCGGCTTCGGGCGCACGGCGAATGTGCTGCTGACGTATACACTGGCGAAGGGGTTACAGATGGCGCTCTACGCGCTCATCTTCCCACTCTATCTCTATCATCTCGGCTACAAGCAGGACACGATCGGTCTCGTCACGGCGCTCGGCGCGGTGACGACGCTGGTTGGTGCGGTGCCGCTCGGTCTGCTCGCCGATCGCGTTGGGCGGGCGCGGCTCTTTGTCCTTTCCGCCATCCTGACGCCCTTCCCCTATCTCGCGATCGCCTTCACCTCGTCGCTCGCCGTCATCATCCCCGGCGTGATGATCGCGAACTTCCTCGCGACGGTCTATTGGAGCACGAACGCGCCGCTACTCGTCGGCGCGGTCGGCCCGGAGGACCGCGTGCGCGTCTTCGCCGCGAACTCCTTTCTGTTGATGGGCGTTGGCGCGCTCGGCGCGGTGATCGGCGGCACGATCCCCGTCATCGCCGGTCATCTGCTGCACCAACCATCGGGCGCGACGATGCCGCTGCGCATTGCCTTGAGTGGGACGGCGGTCATCTCCGCCATTGGGGCGATCCCCCTGCTCGGCATCCGCGCGGTAGACGGCGCGCCGGAGGGACGGGCACGCGCCTGGCGCTTCCGCAAGAGCGATCTGCGGCTGTTCGGCAAACTGCTTTGCGCGGACGCCTTGCAAGCGTTCGGCGCGGGGGCGGTGATCGGCTTCCTGCCGCTCTTCTTCGAGTTGCGCTACGGCCTCTCCGCCGGGGTACTCGGCATCCTTTTCACGACGACGGGCATCCTGAGCGGGGTTGCGTCGCTCGCCGCGCCAATGCTTGCGCGGCGGCTCGGTGACTTGCGCGCCCTGATTACCGCGCAGGCATTGATTGCGCCGGCGATCCTCTTCACCGCGCTCGCGCCCTTTGTCTGGTTGGCGATCCTCTTCGAGGTCTGCCGCACCGGGTTGCGCGGCACGGTGGACCCGATCTACACGCCCTTCGCGATGACGCGCGTCCCGGCGCGGCAGCGGGGCGCGCTCGGCGGCTTGTACAACGTGACGTGGGCGACGGGCTTCTCGCTCGGCCCACTGATCAGCGGCGCGATTCAGGTCCATGCCGGGTTCGGCCCCGCTTTCACGATGAGCGCCGCCTGCTACGCGGTCGCTGCCGCAACGATGTTCCTCTTCTTCCGCGACAGCCCCGCCATCGCCGACGAACACGAGGGGGAACTCTCCGTAGCGGCGTAAACGAAGCGAGAAGAATACCGAATCGCCAGGGAAGGGAGTAGCACAGAGGACACGGAGATCACAGAGATCACAGAGAGATTCTCATTTTTCTCTTCTCTGTGTCCTCTGTGTCCTCTGTGTCCTCTGCGGTCTCTGTGCTACTCCCTTCCCTGGTGTCTTGGTGGTTGAAATTCACCACGCTATTGCCGGGCGATGGCGGCGCGGCCACCGCGCAGGACGTACTTTTGAATCTTGCCGGTTGCGGTCTTCGGCAACTCGCTGACGAAGCGGACGGTGTGCGGCGCTTTGAAGTGCGCCAGGCGATCCCGTGTGAACTGGCGCAACTCCGTCTCGGTCGCCTCCATTCCCGGCTTGAGGACGACGAAGGCGTGCGGCGTTTCACCCCATTTCTCATCCGGCAAGCCGACAATCGCCACTTCCTGCACGGCGGGATGGCGGAGCAGGACGCCCTCGACTTCGATGGAAGAAATGTTCTCGCCGCCGCTGATGATGACGTCCTTCAGGCGGTCGCGAATCTCGGCGTAGCCGTCCGGGTGGACGACGGCGGCATCGCCGGTGTGGAACCAGCCGCCCCGAAATGCCGTCGCCGTCGCCTCCGGGTCGTTGTAGTACCCTTCCATGACAACGTTGCCGCGCACGGCGATCTCACCCATCGTTGCGCCATCGTGCGGCACCTCGTTGCCGTCGTCGTCCATAACGATCAGTTCACCCGATGTGACCATTTCGACGCCCGTCCGCGCCTTGATGATCGCGCGCTCGTCTGGCGCGAGGGCGTCATGTTCGGGGAGCGGCTCGCAGATCGTGATGAAGGGCGCGGTCTCCGTCAGGCCGTAGACTTGCGTGACTTCCCAGCCGAACTCGCCCTCGATCCGCTCGATCGTCGCCGCCGCCGGGGGGGCGCCCGCCGTGATGACGCGAACGCCGGGGCGGACCGTGCCGCGCATTTCGGCGGGGCAGTTGGCGAGGGCGATCAGGATCGTCGGCGCGGCGCAGAGCATCGTCACCGCTTCTTCAGCGATCGTCGCGAAGATGCGCTGCGGCTCGACCCGGCGCAGGCAGACATGCGTGGCCCCGACCGCCGTAACCGTCCAGACGAAGGTCCAGCCATTGGCGTGGAACATCGGCAGCGTCCAGAGGTAACGATCCGCCGGGGTCATATGGAGATGGATCAGCGTGCCGACCGTGTTCATGTAGGCGTTGCGGTGCGTCATCATCACGCCTTTCGGACGCGAGGTCGTGCCACTCGTGTAGTTGATCGTCAGCAGGTCGCCCTCGTTGATGTCCGGGCCGGTGAACTCCACCGGCGCGGCGGCAAGCAGCGTTTCGAAATCGAGCCAGCCCGGCCGCGCCTCCCCTTCGAGACAGACGAATTGTTCGACGCCCGGTATCTCGCCCCGGATACCGTCTATCATCGCGCAGTAATCGGGGTGAACGCAGACGATCCGCGCGCCGCTGTGGTTGAGGATATAGGCGAAATCGGCGGCGATCAGGCGATAATTGACTGGCACGAGCACCGCGCCGAGTTGCGGCACGGCGTAGTAGCCAACGAGATTACTGTGCGTATTCGGGGCCATGTACGCGACCCGGTCACCCTGCCCGATCCCCAAATCCCGCAACGCCGCCGACCAGCGGTCGCAGCGCGCGAAGAACTCCGCGTAGGTCATCCGCCGGTCGCCATCCACGACCGCCTCGCGGTGTGGGTAGAGACGGCGGGCGCGGCGCATGAACTCCAGGGGCGTGAGCGGCGTCTCCAAAGCATTCCCTCCTGCATCGCAACAGACAGTATCAGTAATGGCAACGATTTTAGCACGAATCATATCGGCGTTGCGGACTCCTTTTCCTATCCCAGTGGCGTATGCGTTCTTTATGGCTCCCCTCGCCCCTTGAGGGAGAGGGGTTGGGGGTGAGGGCTAATCGTGCGATAATCCTCCTGACATGTTGAGCGACAAGGAGGCAAACCGTGGCGCAGACTCTGACGCGAACACCGAGCCGAACGCGCACCAAGGTGCAGATCGTAGATGGCGACATTCACAATGCCGTCGCCTCAGACAAGGCGCTCTATCCATATTTGCCCCAGCGGTGGCGGCAGTATCACGCCCAGTTCGGCATGCGCACCTACACGGGCGCGACCTATCCGCGCATGAGTCCAAACGCCGCGCGTACCGATGCGTGGCCGACTTCCGGCCTGCCGCCCGGCGCTGATCTCTCCTTTCTTCAGGCACAATTGCTCGATGCGTGGAATATCGAGTACGGCGTCTGTAATCCGCTCGTCGGCATTCAGGGGCCATATGTCGAATACACCGCCGCACTTGCTCAGGCCGTCAACGAGTGGCAGGTAGCGGAGTGGCTGGAGCCGGAACCGCGACTGAAAGGCTCGATCGTCATCCCCTACGAGGACGGTGATCTGGCGGCGGCGGAGATTGACCGGGCGGCGCGCGATCCCCGCTTCGTACAGGTGCTGATGCTGATCCGCTCGACGGAACCACTCGGCAAACGGCGCTTCTGGAAAATCTACGAGGCGGCGGAGCGGAACGGCCTGCCCGTCGGCATCCACTTCGGCGGCGCGGGCGGCAATCCGTTCACCGGCGCGGGCTGGCCCTCCTTTTATCTGGAAGATCACGGCGGCACGTCGCAGGTCTTCCAGGCACAGATTGCCAGTTTCGTCTGCGAGGGCGTCTTCGAGCGCTTTCCGGGCCTGAATATCGTCCTGATCGAGGGCGGTTTCGCCTGGCTCGCGCCGCTGATGTGGCGGCTGGACACAGCGTGGAAGCGGCTCAAAGATGAAGTCCCGTACCTACGCCGCGCCCCCTCCGAGCAAATCCGCCAGCAGGTCTGGTTGACGACGCAGCCAATGGAGGAACCGGAGAAGCCGGAGCACTTCGTCCAACTCCTCGACCACCTCGGCATGGCAGATCACCTGATGTTCGCGACCGACTACCCGCACTGGGACTTCGACGCACCCGATCAGGCCATCCCCGCCCGTCTCGCCCCGGATGTCGAGACCGGCATCATGGCGGGCAACGCGAAGCGGCTGTATCGGTTTGGGGAGTCGGTAGTCGGCAGTCGGCAGTAGCCAGAAACGAGG
>JBPCPB010000159.1:0-6021 GCA_050999735.1 Thermomicrobiales bacterium
GCCCGCCGCGATGCTGCGTGCGGTAGGTATCGCCGGGGATGCGCTTGATGTAGCCGGTTTTGGTCAGCGTGACGACGACATCCACATCGGGGATCAGGTCTTCCTCGCTGAGATCGCCGGACGCCTCGGCGCGGATTTCGGTGCGCCGCTCGTCTCCGTACTTCTCCTTGATGTCCTGCAAATCCGCCTTGATGATCGCGAAGACGCGCTCCGGACGGGCGAGAATATCCTCGTAGTCCTTGATCGCCTTGAGGACTTCCTTGTATTCCTCCTCGATCTTCTTCCGTTCGAGGGCGGCGAGGCGGGCGAGACGCAGGTCAAGAATCGCTTGCGCCTGCACTTCGCTCAGTTTGAAGTTCGTCCGCAGGTTCTTGCGCGCCGTCTCGGTCGTCTGGGATTTGCGGATTGTCGCGATCACCTCATCGAGGTGATCGAGGGCGATTTTGAGTCCTTCGAGAATGTGGGCCCGCTCCCGCGCCTTCCGCAGTTCGTACTCGGTGCGGCGGCGAATGACGACCTGCCGGTGCCCGATAAATTCCTGCAAGGCGCGCTTCAGCGTTAGCGTATGCGGCTGCGTGCCGTTGTCCACGAGGGCGATCATATTGACGCCGAAGGTGGTCTGCAAGGCAGTATGTTTGAAGAGATTGTTGAGCACCTTCATCGGCTGGGCATCGCGCTTCAGTTCGATGACCATCCGCATGCCGGAGCGATCGGACTCGTCGCGCAGGTCGCTGATGCCGTCAATCTTGCCATCTTTGACCATGTGGGCGATCTTCTCGATCAAGGTCGCCTTGTTCACGGCGTACGGCAGTTCGGTGACGATGATCTGGTACCTGTTTGCGCGCCCTTCCTCGATGTATGCCTTGGCGCGGACGACGACGCGGCCATTGCCGGTTGAGTACGCCTGCTTGATCCCCTCGCGGCCGAGAATGATACCGCCAGTCGGGAAGTCCGGCCCCGGCAGCCGTTCGATCAACTCCGTCAGCGCGCATTCCGGGTTGTCAATCAGATAGATCAATACGTCGCACAGTTCGTTCGCGTTGTGCGGCGGGATATTCGTCGCCATGCCGACAGCGATCCCTGTCGAACCATTGAGGAGCAGGTTTGGTAGGCGAGCGGGCAGAACCTTCTTCGGCTCCTTCATCTCGCCGTCGTAGTTATCCTCGAAATCAACGGTATCTTTCTCGATGTCGCGCAGCAGTTCTTCGGCGATGGGCGCCAGTTTCGCCTCGGTGTAGCGCATCGCGGCGGGCGGATCGCCGTCCACCGAGCCGAAGTTGCCCTGCCCGTCAACCAGTGGGTAGCGCAACGAGAAATCCTGCGCCATGCGGGCCAGCGCGTCATAAATTGCGGTGTCGCTGTGCGGGTGGAAGTTCTTCATCACCTCACCGATCACACCGGCGCACTTGCGGTGCCGCGTGTTCGGCCTGAGGCCCATCTGATGCATCGCGTAGAGGATGCGCCGCTGGACCGGCTTCAACCCATCCCGCGCATCAGGAAGCGCACGCGACACGATGACGCTCATCGCGTAATCGCGGTACGAATTGCGCATCTCCGTATCAAGGTTTACGAAGCGGACAAGACCCCGCTCATTGCTGTCAACCATTCATCTTCCTCCGGCTACGGTGATTGTAGGGGGGAAGCCTGGAGCGCACCCTTCTGGTGGGTGGGGGCATGACATTCTTTGCCGGACCGATCCAACCCTCCCCCCTACAATCACCGTACGCGAGCGCCGTCCCTCACACTCAACACTCATAGTATACCTTAAGATACGCACGACGGGAAGGTGCGAACGTACGCACCTTAATACCCACCGCAGCGAACATGCGTTCGCTCCACGTAACGCTGAGAAAACGGCGTCAGGGAAGGTTCTTGTATCCCTGATGGATCTACTCATCACCTTGCTACAACAAATGATGCATGGTACAATCACTGGCCTAAGGAACGCAGATAAATGATGAGCAGTGCAGGTCAGAAGCGATCGCGGGACGGCGGTGATCTCGGTATCTTTCCCGCATGATAGTGCGGTGATGGAGTCGGAGAAATCAGGGAGGGCATGATGCTGCGCCGATGGATCCGTACGATGTTTGTTGCCTTCGCGCTCCTTGCGACGATGGTCGGCTCGCTCCCCGCAGCGACGGCGTACCCCGCAGTGCGGGCCACGCACGATACAAAGGCACGCGCTGCACTCCAGGCGTACGGTGATCTATCGCTCAGTTTCGAGGTGAATCAGGGGCAGGCCGATCAGCGGGTCGCATTCCTGACGCATGCCATCGGCTCCACGGTGCTTCTCACGCCGGATGAGATGATCGTGACTGCCTCGCCCATGTCGGCCACATTGCCCGATGCCCCGGCGCGTGTGGCGAACACCCCGGGGATGGCGCTCCACCTGCGTTACCTCGGCGCGAATCCTTCGCCGCAAATCACGGGCGCCACACCGCTGCCTGGCATCGTCAACTATTACACCGGCAATGATCGGTCGCAGTGGCGCGAGGGTGTGCCGACGTATGGCGAGGTGCGGTATCGCGATCTCTACCCCGGTGTTGACCTCCGCTACTACGGCACGCAGCGCGCGCTCGAGTACGATCTGATCGTCGCACCGGGCGCCGACCCTCGGACGATCACCTTTGAGGTAGCGGGTGGGAACACGCTGACGCTTGCTGAGAACGGAGACCTCGTCATCGCCACCCCGGATGGGCAGGCACGGCAACATCACCCCGTTCTCTATCAAGAAGAGTCGGACGGCGCGCGTCAGCGCGTTGCCGGTGGCTATGCGCTCGCCGGGGCGGGGCGCGTGCGCTTTGACATCGGCGCGTACGACACCGGCAAACCGCTCGTCATTGATCCGGTGCTGACCTACGCCACCGTGCTCGATGGGGGCTTGCCCGGCGGCGCGAGCATCGCGGTGGATAACGCGGGCAACGTATACATCACCGGCAACATGGCGACCAATGGCACCCCGGCGACCAATGTCTATCCCGTCATCGTCTGTGGCGGGAGCGCCAATGCCGACTGCGGCGCGAAGGATTACGCCTTCGTGACAGCATTCAGCGTCGACGGGAGCAGGATGCTCTACACAACGATCCTGGGCGGCACGACGAATGACTGCGCCTACGCCAGCGGGTTTTGTATACCGGGTATCATCGGTCACAACGTCGGCAATGGGATCGGGGTAGCGCCGAATGGCAGCGCATCCATCACGGGGAGCACCTGGTCCGACAACTTCCCGACGACGTCCGGCGCGTTCCAGGAGCATCTTCCCGATCAATTCTGCCCCAATAACGGCGACCCCAACTGTCTACCATATCACGCCTTCGTCGCGCAGCTGGCGTCCGGGACCGGCACGTTGACCTACGCGACCTACCTCGCTGGCAATATTGCCGATTACGGCAACGCGATCACCTACCTCGCCTTCGGCGCGGTCGCGGTGGCTGGGAGCACGAGTTCGACGCTCTTTCCGGTGCAGATGCCGGTGCAGGCTGCCCTGCCGAACGCGAACTCCTCGAACGCCTTCGTCGCCGTCCTGCAACCCTTCGCGTCGGACCCGACGCAGCAACTGCTCTTCTCCACCTATCTCGGCGGCAGCAATGGCGGCGTGATAGGTGACGCGGCGACGGGAATCAGGCTTGGCCCTGGGGGCAGCCTCTATGTGACGGGCAACGCCAAATCATCTGACTTCCCCACCCGGAACCCGCTGCAGGGGGCACTGGGCGGTGGGACGGACGCCTTCGTCGCGCGGATTGACGGCGTGCTCAATGGCAGCCCAACACTCGCTTTCTCCACCTATCTCGGCGGCAGTGGAGACGATTTCGCCACGGGCATCGCCGTGGACAGTCAGGGCAATGCATATATTACCGGCGACACGAACTCGGCCAATTTCCCCACGAAGGCCGGGCCGCAACCGACGAAGAACGGGGGGATGGACGCCTTTGTGGCGAAGCTGCAACCGAATGGCGCGGGCCTCGTTTATTCTACCTTCCTGGGCGGTGGCGGCGATGATGAGGGTTACGGTATCGCGGTTGACAGTCAGGGCGTTGCCTATGTCACCGGGGGTACGGGTTCAGCGGATTTCCCGCTCAAGAACTCGCTGCAGCCGGCCGCGACCGGCAGCGTCTTCGTGACCGCCATTCAGGCCGACGGCGCGGGCTTCGTCTACTCCACACTGCTGGGAAGCGGCACGGGTGAGGGTGTGGTGGCGGATAGTCAGGGCAATGCGTATGTCGTCGGATTCGCCGGTTCTGGGTTCCCGACTACCGCCAACGCCGCGCAGCGGACGCTCAATAATGCACATGGCGGCTTCTTTGTGGCGAAGCTCGGCCCGCAGGCGCGAGGCATTCCACCGGTCAACATCGTCTTCACCACTCCGACGCCCAGTGGCACCGGCATGGCGATTCCTCCACCCTCGCCTGCCCCGACCGTGCCACCGGCCAACATCGTCTTCACGCCCCCGCCGACCGCGACCCAAGAGCCGATTGGATGAGTAGCGGGTCTACGGGTGTGGCAAGGCATATGCGTTCTGGAAAGAACCTCACCCCCACCCCTCTCCATTGCGATGGAGAGGGGTGACCCATCGCGGTGTTGTGCTGTTCCTCAAACATCGCGATTTTCAGGAGGTCGCTTCCCCCTCTCCATCGCGATGGAGAGGGGGTTGGGGGTGAGGTTGTCCAGACAGCGAGGAGAACGCGTACGCCCTACGCGTGCGGTGCTCTGGTTTGACAACGCCGAGGCGCGCGGCGTATTCTCGCGCGATAGGGACAAGGCCCGTGGCCGCGCAGCGCGCGTGGTGGGCCGCTTCGCAGAGGAGACGGAACGTGGAGAGCAACGGGAAGATTAAAGTAGCGATTATCGGCGTCGGTAACTGCGCGTCGTCGCTCGTGCAGGGTGTCGAGTTCTACAAGAATACATCAGATGAAGAGCATATCCCTGGCCTGATGCACACGAACCTCGGCGGGTACCGCATCCGCGATATTGAGTTCACAGCGGCATTCGATGTCAATGTGACGAAGGTGGGCAAGGACCTCTCCGAGGCGATCTGGGCCGATCCGAACAACACGATCAAGTTCTCGGACGTGCCGCATCTCGACGTGCGGGTCCATCGCGGCATGACGCATGACGGCATCGGCAAGTACTTGTCGGAAGTTATCACCAAAGCCCCCGGCCCGACTGCCGATATCACCGGCATTCTGAAGAGCACCGGCACGCAGGTCGTCGTTAACTACCTGCCTGTCGGCTCAGAACTGGCGACGAAGTGGTATGTCGAGCAGATTCTCAATGCCGGTTGCGCCTTCGTGAACTGCATCCCGGTCTTCATTGCCCGCGAGGATTATTGGCAGAAGCGATTCATGAACAAGGGGCTGCCGATCATCGGTGACGACATCAAAAGTCAGGTCGGCGCGACGATTACGCACCGCGTTCTTACCCGGCTGTTCGAGGATCGCGGCGTGCGCATTGACCGCATGTATCAGTTGAACTTCGGTGGCAATACGGACTTCCTCAACATGCTCGAACGTGACCGGCTGGAGTCGAAAAAAATCTCCAAGACGAACTCCGTCACGAGCCAGTTGCCATACACGATCGCGCCCGAGAACGTCCATGTCGGCCCATCGGATTACGTGCCGTGGTTGACCGACCGCAAGTGGGCAAATATCCGCATCGAGGGGACGACCTTCGGCGATGTGCCTCTCTCGCTCGAACTGAAGTTGGAAGTCTGGGACAGCCCGAACTCGGCGGGCGTCGTCATTGACGCGATCCGCTGCGCGCGCCTCGCCCTCGATCATGGGTTGAGCGGCGCGCTCACCGCTCCGTCGTCCTACTTCATGAAGTCCCCGCCCGTGCAGGTGACGGATGATCAGGCGCGGCAGGATACCGAAACCTTCATCCAGAACTATGCCCGCGAAACCGCTCAGGGAGAGAAGATCGCGAAGGCTGTCCCAACCGGCGGCAACGACTGAGCCAATGATTGTTCGTAGGGGCGGGGTGCGAAACCCCCTCCCCCCCCCCCCCCACACGCCCCCCACCCTC
>JBPCPB010000191.1:0-3175 GCA_050999735.1 Thermomicrobiales bacterium
GCGACGCGCTACAGCGACCAGCGCTCCCTCTCCAACCTCGATCACTTCGTGGATTGCACCTTCGCCACCTTCGACAAGGATGTGCCGGGCACGCGCGAGGCGTTTATCCAGGCGAAGCAGTACAGCGAGACGTACGAGCCGATCTGGATCGTGCTCTTCGGCACGTATGGAACGGGCAAGACGCACCTCGCCGCCGCCATCGCCAATGAGGCCGTCCGCCAGCAGATGACGGTCCACTTCGGCGTCGTGCCGGATTTGCTCGATCAACTGCGCGCCGCGTACGACCCAAAGACCGGCATTTCCTTCGACGACCGCTTCACGGCGATCCGCGAGGTCGGCGTCCTCGTGCTGGATGATCTCGGCACGGAGAACACGACGCCGTGGGCGCGCGAAAAACTCTTCCAGATCATCAACTACCGCGCGATGCAGAAGTTGCCACTCGTCGTGACCAGTAACAACATCCGGCCCGATCAGAAACAGGGCATTGACTTCCCCGGCGTGGATGACCGCATCGCCTCCCGCCTCGCCGATGTCCGCATGGTGCGGCACATCCACATCCCCGCCGGCGATTACCGCAAACGCCAGACTGGCTACCCGACCGTTATCACCCCCCGCCCACCAGCACGAAGGTATTAGGACTAAGGACTAAGGGTCTTGTTCTCAGCGCTCGTCGCTCGTTTCGCAACGTTTGTCATCTCCTGCTCTCACCACGCAAACCGATGCCGACGAACCCCGCTTAGTCCTTAGTCCTCAGTCCTTAGTCCTTCCCCCTGTGCTACAATGGCGACCGACGCACGCGTAGTCTGCCGTGCGACCTTGTGGCCGACTCCGCGCAGCCAGAGATGCCACACCTCAGCGGTGGCAAAGGAGCGGAACGCGCGCAGATGACACCGCTACTGATCGCCTTCGAACCGCCATGGATACTCACGCGCCTGACGCCGCTCGCGCTGCTCGATATCTTCGTCGTGGCGGTCATCTTCTTTTGGTTGCTCACCGTGGCCCGTGGGACACGGGCGATGCCTCTCCTGCGGGGGATCGCGATTCTGCTCGGCATGATCGCGGTGCTGTCCAATATACTCGCGCTCACCGCACTCCGCCGCCTATTGGAAATCTCTTTCCCTGCGCTCATCATCGCCGTGCCGGTCATCTTTCAGCCGGAGTTGCGGCGCGCGCTCGAACAACTCGGCCAAACCCGCACCTGGCTCAATCTCCCTTTCTCCAGTACGGAGGAGGAGATCGGCAAGACGATTGATGAGATTGTCCGCGCCATCGTGCAACTGTCGCGGCAGCGGATTGGCGCGCTGATCGTCATCGAACGCGAAACGGGTTTGCAGGACTACGCCGATCGTGGTGTTCCGGAAGACGCGATTCTGACGCGGCAGACGCTGATCCAAATCTTCACGCCGAACACGCCACTGCACGATGGCGCGGTGATCGTGCGGCAGAACCGCATCCTCGCCGCCGCGTGTGTCCTGCCCCTCACCGAAGCGCCGATTGGCGGCACGCTCGGCACGCGCCATCGTGCGGCGGTCGGTATCAGCGAGGAGTCGGACGCGATCGCCCTCGTCGTCTCCGAGGAGACGGGGCAGATTTCGATGGCGCTCGGTGGGCGGCTGCAACGGGACCTGACGCACGACCGGCTCAAGGGCGCCCTGCGTGCGCTCTTGCGGGTGGACCGCGAAGCGAGCCGCGCGCACCGGCCATCGTTCCTCAACGGGCGCGGCGACCGCACGGGGAAGACGGAGGTAGCCTCGGATGGCGAGCGCCCCGCAGCAGACTAACCGCTCCACATCAAGCGGCGTGATTAGCCGCGCGTTACTCGCGATCGTACTCGCCTTTGGCTTCTGGGCATGGGTGACAAACAACAACGACCCCGACCGCCGCCGGGATTTCCCGAACGTCCCCGTGACGCCGAACAACCTGCCGGATGGTCTCTCAGTCATTAATTTCACTCCCCAGACCGTCGTTGTCTCGATCTGGGGACCGCGCAGTGTCGTCACCAATCCAGCCCTGCAAGCGGGGAACTTTTCGGCGACAATTGATCTCAAGGATGCCAAACCGGGCACGCAGCAAGTGCCGATCCATGTCCAGACGACACAGAACAACCTCCGAAAAAAGAGCGCCGATCCCTCGTCCGCGCAGGTGACGATCGAGCGGAGCATTGGCAAGGCGCTTCCTGTCACGGTACCGATGCCGACGCAGCCGGGCGTCAAGGTGAACAGTGTCACCGCTACGCCATCCACGGTGCAGATCAGCGGGCCGGAGAGCAAAGTCAACGCTGTTGCTGAGGTTATCGCCGCCTTTGATATCGGCGATCATACAGCGAACTTCACGAGCACCGTTGACGTCAAGGCGCTGGACGCGAGCGGCCACGAAATCAACGGTGTCACACTCTCACCGTCGCGTGTGACCGTCGCGGCCGATATCACCGACAATCGCAACGAGCGCACCGTGCCTGTCAGCACGGCGGACGTCGTCGGTACGCCCGCACCGGGATACATCTTCAACGGCTTTGGCTCGATCCCGCAGGTGACGATCACTGGCGATCCACAGATCATTCGCAATATCGCGAACATCCCGACACAGCCGATCTCAATTGACGGGTTGAGTCAAAATACGGTGATCACCGTGCAGTTGGATACCACGAAACTGCCGACCGGCGTTACCGTCAAGGATAACGTTACCAGCGTGCAGGTGCAGGCAAACATCGTCGAGATCACGCAGGACATCGCCTTGAAGGTGCGCATCCAGCCCGCTAGCTTGCGGCCGGGGCTGCAACCGGCGCTCTCCCAGGCGGAAGCGACGATCACGCTCCGCGGGACGCGCCAGCAACTCGATCAGATCAACGGGACAAACATTGTCGCCCTCGCCAACCTCGCCAGTTTCACCGGACCGGGTGGGCCGAAGAGCGTCACTATCGCGGTGCAATTGCCATCGGGTAGCCCGGTCAAGGTAATCAAGACCGATCCACCCGCAGTTGATGTGACGGTGACCGCCATCCCCACCCCCACTCCGGCGCCTGCGCCGACTCTGGCGCCGACCCCAACGCCCCTACCAACCGCGACCCCGCGACCCCCGACCGCGACGGCGGCGCCGTAGGAGCGGAGAACCTCACCCCACGGCCCCATCTCCCTTGCCTGGACGAAAAAGGGGGGGGGAGGAACGCGGGGAACCC
>JBPCPB010000264.1:0-14129 GCA_050999735.1 Thermomicrobiales bacterium
CCCCCCCCTCCCCCCCCCCCCCCCCCCCCCCCCCCCCCCCCCCCCCCCCCCCCCCCCCCCCCCCCCCCCCCCCCGCTACCGATGGGTAAGAAGGGAGCAAATGATGGCGGATCCGACGACGAAAGCGGAACTCGTAGAGCAGGTATGCGCGATGTATGCGGCAGTGGATGAGGCAATCGCGCCGATCCTCCCCGTGCAAATGGATGTGCCGGGAGTCAACGGCGCGTGGTCGGTCAAGGATACGCTCGCCCACCTGACCTTCTGGCACCGGAACCTGCTCGCGCGCTTCCACAGCATCGAATCGAGTCAGCCGCCGAGCGACACCGCGATTGACGATGACACTTGGAACCGGCGTTGTTTCGATGCGAACCGTCACCGCGCGCCGGACGACGTTATGGCTGACCTTTGGCGCACGCAGCAGGCGGTTCTGGACGCAATTGAGGCACTGCCGGAGACGATCTTCTTCGCGGCCGGTGCGCATGGTGGCCCACTCTTGCACGCGACCGACGGATCAATCCTCGGCCACTATCCGGAGCATATCGCGCAGATTGAGCGATGGCGCGACCAGCATGTGACATCGCCGACGATGAAGTCCGACCTTCTCGCCCGGATCGCGGACGGCTACGCCGCGTGGGCCGCGACGATTGACGCTTCGCCGCCGCGCGAGCTGACGCTGCCCGATCTCCACGTCGGCTGGTCCATCAAGGATGAAGTGGCGCATGTGACATTTTGGGAAGAACGCCTCCTTCCCATCGTGCGTGCCGCCATCGCCGGTGAAGAGCCGCCGTACCGGGCGGGCGTCGGGAGCGCGGAGAAGATCGAGGCCATGAACGCCGACGCCTTCGCGACAAGCCGACAGCGCAGCCTCGACGATGTGCTGGCCGACATGAGCCGCACACATGTCGCGCTGGTCCAAGCGGTCGAGGAACTTCCGGAGGATGCCCTCTTCGACGCGCGCCGCTTCTCATGGACAAGCGGCGAACCGCTTATGGTCGCTATCGCCGGGGATACCTACGAGCACTATCCGGAGCACACGCGCAACATCCAGCGCTGGCGTGCTGTTCAGAGCATGCGGGTAGTCGCCCGATGATTGCACGGATCTGGCGCGGCGAAACGACCGCCGCAAACGCGGACGCCTATCTCGATTACCTGCGCCGCACGAGTGTCGCGGAGACGCCGGCGATCCCCGGCAACTGCGGCATGCAAATTCTCCGGCGCATCACGGGCGCGCGCGCCGAATTCGTGACAATTATCCTCTGGGAATCGCTCGACGCCATCCGCGCCTTCGCGGGCGCGGACATCGAGAAGGCGGTCTTCTATCCCGAGGATGACGCATACCTCATCAGCAAAGAACTGACCGTGGCGCATTATGAGGTGTTCGGCCCAGCATAACCAGTAGCGTAGGCTTCAGCCTGCGTCCCTTCATAGACTAATCTGGAAAGGGCCAGGCTAAAATCTACGCTATCATCCTCTACCAGGGGCGCTGGTGCGGCGGTTCGGCTGCCACCCTCGTTTGCCCGGCATACACTCTTTCACGATCGCCGTATCGTCACAACGGGCGCAGTCATGATTGCGTACGGGCGGTTCGAGCACCGCCCGTACACAGGGTATCACGCCATTTCCATCGCAAAAGAGTATGATGTACCCGTGGCGGACCGCACCGCGCCCGGTTATTCCTTTGCGAACGCGAGGACCGTGAATCGCGGGAACCGACATTCTTCGGGCAGCAGCCATTCAAGCCCCGCACGGTCTGGTATGTCCGCGAGTTTCACGAGCCGCCACCCAGCGGCTAGAAATGTGTCCAGATACTCTTCCAGCGTCCGATGGTAATAGCGCACTTTCACTCCCGCCTCGGACAGTCCGCCATAGACAGCCGTCGTACCCGATGCGAAGTAATCGATGATGTGCCCACGGATCACGGACGAGTACGGGTTATTGAGCGCGAGGACGCAGCGCGTTCCCGACTTAGCGAGCGTCGCCAGCGTGGTCGCGAAGCCCCGATGGTCGGCAACGTCGTTGAGCGCCAGATAGCTGCCGATCGCGTCGAAGTGCCCCGCGAACTCCGGCACTGGGCGACTCAGGTCGCCCACCCGATAAGCGATCACGCCGTCTGGGTCTTTGGCACGCGCCATCTGGACGAGGCGGGGCGAGAGGTCGATGCCGGTCACGCACGCGCCACGGCTGGCCAGGATACGGGCTAAGAATCCCTCACCGCAGCACGCGTCGAGCACCGTGCGCCCGGCGACATCGCCCAGCAAGTCCAGCAAGCGGACGAGGATGACATTGTCCTCCGGGCGAAGATGCTGACGCCGCGCGGTCCATTGCGCATACTCCGCTGCGTACTCGTCCCACTGGTTTGCGTGCGGCCGCATACCGCTGTATCCCTTCTGCATCTTGTCAATCGGGGCAACCGACGAAACTCAGATCATGATTCGCACCTGTATGCGACGGATCATAGCAGTCTACCTGCGAGTGGACAAACATGTGTAAAGCATCCGGCAGTTCGTTTGACATCTCGCACGGCCCCAACCTATACTCCGCGTTAGTCTGGAACGGTTTGCAAAGGATGAGGCATTTCCCAAGAGAGCGGAAAGCGCGTCTCGTTGATTGTGTCTGGGCGGACGTTTCTCTTGAAGCAGGGATTCCTGGGAGTGCAAGGAGGATCACCGTGCGGTATGACGCCAACAATCCACTCGATCTGGTTGAGGCGCTACGCGGCGTCACCCCCGCGCAACGGCACGAGTTCTCGCGTCGTGCGGCGCTTCTCGGGATGTCCGGTTCCGCCGTTGCCGCGTTGCTCGCCGCCTGTGGCGGCTCATCCTCCGCCCCAACGAACACTCCCGCCGCCAGCGGAACGCAGGCAGCGCCCACCAAAGGGACGATCCCGACCGTCGCCGTCAATCAGTCAACCGCGCCCGCTGCCAGTAGCGCCGCGTCCACGAGCGGCACCGCTCCGGCGGCGAGTGCGGCCACCGGCGGCAATCCGACGACCGCCGCATCGTCATCCGGCAAAAAGCCGAAGCGGGGGGGCACCTTCATCACGATGGGTCACCAGGACGTCTCAAGCCTCAGCCCGGACGATGCCGGGCCGACCGTCTGGTACGTCCTCATCTACAACATCCATGAGGCGTTACTCAAGGTGGACGAGAACTACAAACTCGTGCCCGTCCTCGCCGAGAGTTATCAGGTCTCGCCGGACGGCAAGACATGGACATTCACGTTGCGCAAGGGCGTCAAGTGGCACGATGGCCAGCCCTTCACCTCGGCGGACGTGAAATATTACTACGACTGGATTCGCGATCCGAAAAATGCCGCGATCAACCAGCCGAACTTCAAGGATGTCTCGAATGTCGATGTGCCGGACGACTTCACCGCTGTCGTCACCCTGTCACGGGCCTATGTCCCCTTCGGAGCACTGAGTGCAACGATCGCGATTGTGCCGCAACATGTGCATGCGAAGATCGGCGAGAAAGAGTACAAGAAAGCGCCCGTCGGCACCGGCCCGTACAAGTTCATGGAACAGAAACTCGGCGATCACGTCACCTTGCAGGCTTTCGACGATTACTGGGACGGTCGGCCATATATTGACTTCTGGCGCGAGAACATCGTGCCGGAAACCTCCGTGCGCGCCATCGCCCTCCAAACGGGCGACGCGGACTCCTCCACCTGGCCGATCTCGCCGGAAGATACGCTGAAGTTCATCTCAGACCCGAAGTTCCAGACCTTCCGTGCGCCGGGAACGGCCGTCAACCACTTCCCCCTCAATACCGAGAAACCATTCTTCACCGACAAGCGCGTCCGGCAAGCGATGATGTACGCGATGGACCGCGACGCGATGGTCAAAGACCTGCTAAAGGGGTTGGCAGTCAAGGCAACCAGTAATCTCTCGCCCGCGCTCGAATTCTATTACGAGCCGAATGTCATGCTCTACCCGCGCGACCTCGACAAGGCGAAGGCGCTCCTCAAGGATGCGGGCTGGACGCCGGGGCCGGACGGTATCCTCGCCAACGCGCAGGGGCAGAAGTTCTCCGTCGTCTGCACCGTCTTCAGCGGCGATGCACTACGTAAGAGCGAGGCGGAGGTCGCGCAGCGCAACTTCAAAGACGTCGGCATTGACATGCAGTTGAAAGAATTAGAGACCTCCGCCGCGCTCGTCGCCGAGCGCGACGGCAATTACGATATCGGCCTGTTCAACTGGGGCTACGGTGGCGGCAATGGCGACCCGGATGCACAAGCGCTCTATGCCGGCAACACGAACAACTGGGCGCGCTGGAACAACCCGGATGCCCAGAAACTGCTCGTCGCGGGTGCGGCGGAACTCGATCCGGCGATGCGCAAGAAGACCTACAGCGACCTGCAAAAGTTGATCGCTGAGGAAGTCCCCTTCCTCTACGTGATGTACTGGGAGACGGTCCTCTTCTTCAACAAGCGCATCAAGGGCATGCCAGACAAGGCAACGAACCCGTACTGGCTCTATCAGAACTTCGCCAAATACTGGATCGAAGAGCAGTAGGACGGAAGGCGAAGAAAGAGGGCGGTTCACGAACCGCCCCTACAAAAGATTTGCTCCCCCTCTCCTTTGCCTCAAGGCAAAGGAGAGGGGGCCGGGGGGTGAGGTTCATTGGCCCGTTACGCTCTCCTGCGCCTCTTGCAAGGAATCGTCGTTATCTGGATTGTCACGCTGATGGTCTTCACCATCCTTCATCTCACGCCGGGTGATCCGGTGGACCTGATCGTCGGCGAGGCGAACATGACGACGCAGCAACGCGAGCAGATTCGCCACTTCTGGGGGCTGGACAAGCCGATCTACGTTCAGTATTTCACTTGGTTGAAGAATATCGTGCATGGCGACTTCGGCGAATCCGTCACCTTCGGCGGGCGACCCGTCAGCGATTTGCTGCGGGCCGCCGCGCCGAACACGCTCAAACTGAATGCCCTCGCGCTCTCCATCGCCATCCTTGTTGCGATTCCGGCCGGGTTCTTCGCGGCGGTCAAGCGGTACTCGTTCTTCGATGGCGCTTCGATTTTCCTCTCAACCCTCGGTATCTCGATCCCGAATTTCTGGCTCGGGCTGATGCTCATCATCCTCTTCTCACTCAAACTCGGATGGCTGCCGCCCTTCGGCAGCAGCGGTTGGAAGGCGTATATCCTGCCCGTCTTCGTCCTCTCGTCCGAACAAATGGCGCTCTTCGCACGGCTCACCCGCGCGACGACGCTCGAAGTAATGAATCAGGAATATGTCGCGACGGCCCGCGCGAAAGGGCTGGCGGAGCGCGTCGTGCTCTTTCGGCATATCGTCCGCAACGCCTTGCTGCCGATCATCACCGTTGTCGGTTTCCGGATCGGCGTCCTCTTCAGCGGCACAATCGTGATCGAGACGGTCTTCGCCTGGCCGGGGATCGGGCGGCTGCTCTTTCAGGCAATCAGCCGACGCGATTACCTCGTCGTCCAGTCCATCGTCACGATTGGCGCCGTGATTGTCATTCTGGCGACGCTCCTGACCGACATCGTGTACGCCTACGTGGATCCGCGCATTCGGTATCGCTAGCCGGAGGAATGATGCTGCCAAGCAGAGCGGTTGAACCGACGCAGACCATTGCCCCCATGCAGGCGGCCTTTCGGCGGCAGAGCGAATGGCAGCGCGCGTGGCGGCGATTCCTCCGGTTCAAGCCGGCGGTCGCGGGTCTCGTGATGATCGTATTCATCGCCCTGCTGGCGATCTTCGCGCCGCTCGTTTCGCCCTACAGCCCCTATGACATCAATACAGCGGCGCGCGGGGCGGCCCCATCACTCGCTCATCCCTTCGGCATTGACGAAGTCGGGCGCGACATGTTGAGCCGGACGATTTATGGCTCGCGCATTGCGATGCTTGTGGGTCTCTCCGCGACGGGGATCTCGCTCGTCATTGGCGTGCTTGTCGGGGCGTCCGCCGGTTACTTCGGTGGCTTCGTGGACGCGATTCTGTCGCGGATCGTGGATGCGCTGATCGCCTTCCCGCTCCTCGTGCTGCTGATCGCGATGGCCGCCGCGCTTGGGCCAAGCCTGCGCAATGTCATCATCATCATTGGCGTGACGGTCTGGGGGCAGTACGCGCGCGTCGTGCGGGCGGAGGTACTCAGCCTGCGCGAGCGGGAGTTCGTCACCGCCGCGCGGACGGTCGGCGCGACCGACAGCCGCATCATCATCCGGCATATCATTCCGAATGTGCTCGGCCCGATTATCGTGCTGGCGAGCCTTTCGGTGGCGGGCATCATTCTATTGGAAGCGGCGCTCAGTTTCCTCGGGCTGGGAGTGCAGCCGCCGACGCCTTCGTGGGGTTCGATGCTCTCGGCGGGGCGCACCTATATCCTCACCTACCCGCACATCGCCTTCTTCCCCGGCCTGGCGATCGTCGTCACCGTGCTTGGTTTCAATCTCCTCGGTGACGGCCTGCGCGACGCGCTCGATCCACGGGGGAGCAGGGGGTAGTCGGCAGTCGGCAGTTGGCAGAGAGATGGACAAGGGCGTGATGATGATGGTGTATACCAACAGCGGGAGGGCCAAGGCGGTATCTCATTGTTCACCGCCGACTGCCGACTGCTGACTGCCGACTGCTGACTGCCGACTGCCGACTATGACCGGAGGAACCCATGCGCATCGCAATTGGCGGGGTCTCGCACGAGACCAACACCTTCTCGAACATCCGCACGACAATGGATCTCTTCCAGCAGTGCGAGGGACAGCAGATCCTCGATACCTTTCGCGGCACGCAGAGCAGCCTCGGCGGCTTCATCGAGATCGCCGCGCGGGAGAAATTTGACGTTGTTCCGACCTTTTTCGGCCGCGCGACGCCCTCCGGTATCGTCGCGGCGGACGCGATCGAGGCGATGGAGCAGCGCATCCTCGATGGCATCGCCGCCGCGCGTGCGGACGGCGGCCTCGATGGCGTCCTGCTCGCGCTGCACGGCGCGATGGTCACGGAGGTGGATGACGATGGCGAGGGACACATCCTCCACCGTGTCCGCGCGCTCGTTGGGCCGGAGATGCCGGTCGTTGCGACGCTCGACTGGCACTGCTACATCAGCGAGACGATGGTGCGCGACGCCGATGTACTCGTCACCTACGATACCTATCCGCATGTCGATAACTGGGAGCGGGCCATCGAAGCGGGTGAAATCCTCATGCGCATCCTGCGCGATGGCCTGAAACCGACCGCCGCGCGCTCGCATCCGCCGATGCTCATTTTCGGCCCGAAAACCTACAGTGAGCAGCCACCGATGCAGACCGTCGTGCGGAAGGCGCATGAGATCGAACGCGATCCCCGCGTCGTCACCGTGACGGTCGCGCCCGGCTTCCCATACAGCGACATTCCCGGCGCTGGGCAATATTTCTACGTCGTCACAGCCAACGACTCCGCACTGGCGCAACGCTATGCCGATGAACTCGCCCGCTTCATGTGGGAGATGCGCCGCGAATTCATCCCCGATCTCGCCATGCCGGAGGAGGCAGTGCGCCGGGCGATGGACGCGGCGCAGGGGCCCGTCGTGCTCTCCGATCAGGGCGATAATCCCGGTGGTGGCGCGCCTGAGGATGGCACGATCCTCCTCACATCGCTGCTCGATGCCGGAGCAACGAATGCCGCCGTCGCCGTGATTGCCGACCCGGACGCCGCCGCGCAGGCAATCGCGGCGGGGATGGGCGCGGAAATCACTCTCACAATCGGCGGCAAGCGGGACACGCTGCACGGCGCGCCGATCACCGTGACGGGCATCGTGCGCAACGTCACCGACGGCATCTACCACAACAAGGGGCCAATGGGCACCGGCGTGCGGATGGAGATGGGACCGACAGCGGTCTTCGACGTGCATGGCGTGGAAATCCTGCTCACTACAAAACGGGTACAGCCGACGGACTTGGAAATCTTCCGCTCGCAGGGGATCGAGCCGACCACGAAACAGATCCTGATGGTCAAGTCCAATGTCCATTTCCGCGCCGCCTTCACGCCAATCGCTGCCGAGATCATTGATGTGGACACGCCGGGACTGACGACGCCCCACCTCGATCAGCTCCCCTACCAACGGCTCCAACGCCCGATCTTCCCCTTCGACGAGATTGAGTGGGACGGAGAAAGTCGGCAGTCGGCAGTCAGTAGTCGGCAGTGATCCGGATTCTCCCGTCTACTGGCGACCGCCGACCGCCGACTGCCGACTAAGGAGGATGTATGGCAAAGCGAATGCGACTGACGGCCACCGGCGATGCGTTGATTACGCGCCGGATGCCGCTCTACGACGATCCCGCGTTCATGGGGATGGTCGAATTGATCCGCGCCTGCGACGTGGCGTTCACGAATACCGAGGTGACACTGTCGCGCTTTCGCGGCTGGCCGGTCGTCGAGAGCGGCGGGATGGCGCTCTCGGTTGACCCGCGCTGCGCCCACGATCTGCGCCAACTCGGTTTCAACTGCACCGCCTTCGCCAACAACCACACCCTCAACTATGGTGAGGAGGGCGTGCTGCACACCCTCGACGCGTTGCGCGATGCCGACATCGTCTGCGCGGGCGCGGGCGCGAACCTCGGTGAGGCGCGGCTGCCCGCCTATCTCGACACGATCAATGGCAGGCTGGGTCTGGTCGGCTGCGCGTCGTCATTCGCGAAGGGGCAGCGGGCGGGCGATCAGAGCGCATCGCTGCCGGGTCGCGCGGGTCTCAACCCACTCCGATTCAAAGCAACGATCATGGTGGACGAAGACGGGATGGCGGCAATCAAGCGGATTGCCGATGCCACTGGCCTGGAGCAGCAGCGGCAGTTCGGCGAGTGGATGAACTTCTACCCTCCGGTGACGAAGGAGGGTGAATACTCCTTCCTTAACCAGGCATATGCCGTCACCGACGGTGAGATGGGTGTGAAGACGGAGCCGAATGAGCAGGACCTCGCGGAGATTGCGCGATGGACGACGGAGGCGAAACGGCAAGCCGGGTTCGCGATGGTCAGCATCCACGCGCACGAGCAGGGGCGCGAGCGCTGGCTGCCAGCGGATTTCCTCCCCACCTTCGCGCACGCCGTGATTGACGCGGGCGCGGACATCGTGGTCGGCCACGGGCCACATCTGCTGCGCGGGTTGGAGTTCTACAAGGGCAAGCCCATCTTCTACTCACTCGGCAACTTCATCTTCGAGCACGAGACGCTGGAACGGATGGCTGCCGACGACTACGACACTCTGAAGCGCGATCCAACCTGGACACCGGGGCAAGTGTTGCACGATCTCCACCGTAATCTGGAGCAATCCTTCCCCGCCGATGACCGCTACTGGGAGAGCGTGCTGCCGATCTGCGAATTCGAGGGCGATCAGATCCGCGCGATCACTCTTTACCCACTCTCGCTGGGCTTTCAACGGCCGGTGTGGGAGCGCGGTATTCCGCGTCTCGCCTCGGGCGCGCAAGCGGATGCGACCTTACGCCGCTTCGCCGATCTCTCCGCGCCCTTCGGTGCCGAGATCGCAATCGCGGACGGCATCGGCCATGTCCGCATCCCCGGATAACGTGCATGACGAATGAGGGGTCGTCACTCTCCCCTGAGTTCGCCAACCGGGATGCGGCCGCGTCGGGCGATCAAGCCCGGGCGCCACGGCGCGCCGAGTATCGGCAAGATGAACCGGTCCACGCCCCAGTAGCCCGCCGATCATAGATCATCGTGCCGACCGCACCAAGGGCGACGACCAGGCCGAGAATGGCGAGAATGACGTGGTCACTCGCGCTGAGGGTCGATGTCTGCCGCCCCGCCGCGCGAGCGCACAGCGCGCAGGTGACTGATGGCCTGATGATGCACGACGGTTAGCAGCCAGGTGCGCACTGTCCCGCGCTTTGCGTCGTACGTATGCGCGCGCCGCCAGACATTGAGAAACGCCTCCTGGACGACGTCCTCCGCCGCGCCACGATCGTCGAGGATGCGGTAGGCGAGCGCGAACGCGATGCCGCCATACCGGTCGTAGAGCCGAGCAATACCCTCCGGCTCACGGAGCGTGATTCGGTGAAGCAGGTCCCCATCGCTCTCCGCGCGCTCGTCTACGGCCATCATGTGACTCATCCGTCCGCCGCGACGAGAAAACGATCGTCCGGCGCCATCCGGGCGGGCGCGACGGGCTGCGGCGTGCCCCGTGCGCGGAGGACGGGCGACGGTCTGAGCGCCGCCGCGATCGTGCGCAGGAGTGCGGCGGCGTCCAACGGCTTGCGCACTACCTGACACTGCAGCGTCCGCAGCACATCACCATCCATCGGCGCCAGTCCCGTCTCGCTGGTGATGACAATCGTCGGGATGTGCGTGGTGTCGATGTCGGCCCACAGGCGCCGGAGGAACGCCCAGCCATCCTCTCCCCGCACCGCCCACAGATCGAGGATGACGAGATCCGCGCGTGCGCACTTCACCACCGCGTGAGCATCCGTCACCTCCTGCGGGCGGCAGCGGAGGGGACGATAGCCCGCAGTGACGGAGAGTGCATGCAGCGCGGCGAGGGAGGTGGAGTCGTTACCGAGGAGCACAATGATTGGGGCCGTCATTTCGTCCCTTCCCGCCGCGCCTGATACCGGGAGGACGCGTCGGGAGCAATCGGGATCTGCTCCCACAACGCGCGCCCTTCATCGACGCAGCACCCCCGGCATGCCAGAGATATGAACAAGTTCACGCATATCCACAGGGCACGGATCATGCCACCGGGAATCACGCGGTTGCGCGAATGCCGTACCCGCGATCAGTGCATGGTGACGATCGCGGGATCGCCGACCACGGCTTCGATGGGCGGCGGGCCAAGCGCCGTTTCGATCGCGCGCAGCAGTTCCTGGGTGTCGAATGGCTTGACCAGCACATGGCACTGCATCGTCCGCAGCATCTCGTCCTGCCCCGGCAGCATCTCCATCGGCCCGGAGGCGATGATCGCCGGGATCTGCGCCGTCTCGAGGTCGGCGCACATGCGCGTGAGAAACGCCCAGCCGTCCTCGCGCTTCGCCAGCCAGAGGTCGAGGATCACGAGGTCGGCCTCCGCACGTTTCACCACCGCATGCGCATCGGTCACATCCCGCGGGCGGCAGCGGAGGGTGCGATAGCCTTGATCGGTGAGCAGGGCGTGCATCGCGGAGAGAGAGGTGTCGTCGTTGCTCAGGAGCACGATTCTTGGGGCCGCCATCGGGCCCTCTTCCTACAACTGCTGGATGAGACGACATGAGCGAGGATGGGCGGAGTGCCGCCTAGCCGTGGGACGCCGGGTCGTCATCAGCGTTGCCCAAACAGCGTAACAGATTACGAAGAAGTTCACACTCTATCCGAGGGGAAACCTGTAGAAACCTATACATTCAACATTGTTTGAGCATTTTGCCCCTCAAATAACACCGTGCGGAGGAAATCGGTGGTATCATGATCATGTCAAGTTCTTGACCCCCGCTCGACACCCTCGACATTGTGGTCCACGCCGCCCGGCGCAGGCGATGCGACGTTCTCCTGGGTCGCAGAGCGACATGCACCGTCCGGTGGATGCGCCACGCGAGGAGACATCGTATGACCACGACACAGGACAGCCGACTCTTACCGCGACGCCGACCGGGGCCAAAGCCACGCGGGCGCACCGTCGTCCCTTTGACGATCACCGTCACTCACGCGCAGCGCGCCGAGCTGGAAGCGCGTGCGGACAGCGAAAAGAGCAGCATCAGCACGGTGGTGCGCCGGTTCGTCGCGGCCGGTCTCGCCGCGGATATTTTCTTTGGCCTCTTTATCCTTACGGCACTGATCGAGACCACGATCACGCGCCGCAGCGGCGCGAACACCGGAACTGCTCACCGTGAACACGCAAGCCCCCATCCCCGTGGCCTCGTCGTAGGATACCCAGTGCCGGTTTGCGCTACTGCGGCACGGACGCACACCACATCGAGAGGCGGAGGCATATGAATCCGACGGACGCCATACTCGTCCGCGCCAGCGACGAGGAGACCGTCTTCCATCCGTCATGGCGCAGCCGCCGCGCGGCCGCCTTCTGGGCCTGCACGTTCCTCGTCACCACGCTCGTCTGGTGGACATTCACGGGTATCCACCTCCGGTCGTTACCGGCGGGGAGGACCCTCTTTGGCACGCTCCTCTATCCGCTGTTTTGGGCGGCGATGTTGACATGGAGCCGTGTCCTGCGGGGCACCTCACTCACGATCAGTGCCACCCGACTGGTCTACACCACGCGGAGTGGCAACACAGCGGTGCGCTGGCGTGACGTTGAGCGGGTCGGCCGGGGCGCGGAGCCGGGTCGGTGGCTGCGCGGCGCGGGGTTGATCCTCTCCACGCCGCCGGACGAGCCGCCGGAGTGGCGCTGGCGGCTGCTCTCGTGGCGGACCTTTCCCGTCCGGTTCATTCCCCTGGAGCAGTTCGGCGCGGACTGGCGGGAGGGGCGGATCGGTCGGGCCATCCAGCAGTATGCGCCGGCGGCGCTCGCCACGGACGGTGGAAAATGAGGGAGATTACATGAACGATCAGACCGCCTATACGCAGAGCCAAATCGCCCTCGATGATGCCCGCTTCCTGCTGCTTGCGGAGCGACTGACCTACACAGTCGTGCAGACGCGCTTGCGCGAGGCGGCGCTCGAAGAGGCGGCAGAGCAGGTCGCGCATCTGGAAGAGCGCATCGCGACGCTCGCACCGCTCGATAGCGCGAACGCGCGCCGCGTGGCGATGCTGACGGCGGAAGTGGACCAATTACGCGCACTGGCGGTGGCCGGTGAACTGGACCGGGTACTCGCGACGCTCATCCCGACGATGGAGACGATTGGCGCGCGGGTGCGCGCTCTCGCGGACGACCTCGCCCGCGCCGCGACCCTGGCGGAACGCGCGCAACAGTGCGCGAACATGCTGCCGCGCGAGACGATCCGGCAGCGCATCGCCGCGAACGAGGTCGCCGAACGCGTGCGAGGGATGCAGGAACTGACGCGCCTGCTCGGTCATTTTCTCGGTGAGGAACCGGCCCAATGATCGTGCATGTCGTTCTGACGAGCCTCGGCTTTCCCGTCTGGCTGCGGGTCACGCACTACGTCAACCTCCTCTTCGTTGGTCTCCTGATCCGCAGCGGCGTCGAAATCCTCGGCGCGCACCCGCGCTTTTACTGGAACGACGGCTGCACGCCCGGATCGGAGTGGATCAAGTTCACGAGGAAGACGGTGCCGACTGATCCGGGCGTCATCTATACGGCGCGCGACGACGAGATCGCCATCTCCCCGCTGCTCGCCCTCCCCGGCAGGAAGAACCTCGGCCTGGGCCGCCACTGGCATGGCGCCTCCAACATCTTTTGGCTCCTCAATGGTATCGTCTACGTGATCCTGCTCTTCACGACCGGCGAATGGCGCCGCCTGATCCCGACTTCCTGGTCCATCGTTCCGGGCGCCTGGCACTCACTTCTGACCTATCTGCATTTCCAGGTCCCCCCACTGGCTGACTTCCGTCCCTACGATCCCTTGCAGCAACTGACCTATGCCTTCGTCGTTTTCGTGCTCGGGCCGACGATGCTGCTCACCGGCATCGCCATGTCCCCCGCCATCGCCGCCAGTGCGCCCTGGTATATCAAGTTGTTCGGCGGGCGGCAGGTCGCGCGCAGCCTCCACTTTCTGTCGATGGTGGTGTTCGCGGTCTTCGTGGTGCTGCATGTCACGCTCGTGCTGGTCGTCCATTTCCATGAGAACGTCACGAACATGGTGCTCGGCGGCCCGGACACGAACTTCGGGTTGGCGGTGACGATCGCGGTGGTTGCTCTGCTGCTCGTTCTGGCCGTCTATATCTGGACCGCGTGGTACTCGCTGCATCACAAACGCCGCGTGCAGGTCGCCCTCGACCGGATCGAAGCGCCAATCCGGATGATCGCGCTGCACCATATGGCCTCGGGGCAGCACTATCGGGAATCGGACATCTCGCCCTATCTCTGGGTCAACGGGGCGCCACCGCAGCCCGAAGAAAGCCCGGCATTCATCGCGCTGGCGCAGGACGATTTCCGGGATTGGCGATTGGAAGTGGGCGGGCTGGTGGCGCATCCACTCAGCCTCTCGCTGGATGACGTACGTGCGATGGCGAGTCAGGTGCAGATCACCAAGCATAACTGCGTGCAGGGATGGTCGGGCGTCGGCAAATGGAAAGGG
>JBPCPB010000164.1:0-7964 GCA_050999735.1 Thermomicrobiales bacterium
CGACCGCAACCATCTCCCCGTCGCGCTCGAACTCCACCAGCGCATCCGCCAGCGCGACATATCGTTCGTCGCTCACATAGCCAACAAGCATCCCGTCCCCCTCCATGGAGCAGACACGATGAGACGCAAAGCGCAGTACGAGGATGGCATCATGAAACTACATTCCATGATAGGGAGAGCGGTATGGCATGTCAAGGGACGAGTAACAAGTAACAAGTAACAAGCAACGAGTGGAACCTAGTCCTTCTTGTTACTTGTTACCTTTCACTTGTTACTTCGTATTGTCGTACTGCCTCCATATCGAGTTCGACACCAAGCCCCGCCCCCTGCGGTACGATGACATGCCCTTCCGCGAACCGGAGCGGCTCGGTGATGCAGTCGTCCACGCGCAAGGTCTCGCCACAAATATCGCTCGTCAGCGTCATGGATTTGCAGGCAGCGCAGATCTGGGCATATGCCGCTTCGGAGATGCCGAGGCCAACACCGGAGCCGTGCCATGTCGGGATGCCCGCCGCCTCCGCAATGCTCGCCAGTTTGTACGTATTGACGAGCGAACCGCCGATGCTCAGCCAGTCGCACGCCTCGCACTCGACGGCCTCAAAAACATCGGACGCGACGTTGAGATGGAGCGCGATGGGGAGGGAGAGTTTCTGCCGCGCCAACACGTACCAATCGAGATTTTTCTGATTGAATGGGCTTTCGAAGCACTCGACATTGTGCAGACCATGTTCGCGCATCCGCTCCACCAGTTCAAAGAGGCGGAACGGCTGGTGGAAGCGCTGGTTCGGGTCAATGTTGACGCGCAGTTGATCGCCGACCGCCGCGTGGATTGCTTCCAGCCGCTCAATGACCGGGTCATCCGCTGTCGCCTTCATCTTTAAGACGCGATAGCCTTGCGCGACCGCCTGCCGCGCCGTCTCCGCCGCGTCCTCCGGCGTCATCCGGCCCGAGCAGCGGGAGACGGGCACACGGTTGCGGTACGCGCCACCGAAGAGGCGGGAGACCGGGACATTGAGCGCCTTGCCCATCAGGTCGTAGAGCGCCATCTCGTAGCCTTCGTAGACGGGCGGATTGGCGAACCACATCGTTTCGAGCGGCAACTCCTGCATGTTGAACGACCAGAGATCGCGCCCCTCAAAGAACCCTGCCACTTGCCGCACGGTATGCTGCGGAATGCCTTTCGGCACCTCACCGAGACCGATCAGTCCTTCGTCGGTGTGCAAGCGGATGAGAACAATCGGGAAGTCCGGCCAGTGGAGGCGCACCCATGTCCCGCCGTAGACGTATCCTTCCGGGTTGAATTGCGGGCTGTGCCATGCCCCCTCGTGCAGCGGAACGATTACCGAGAATGTCTCGACGCGAGTAATTTTCATGCGACGCATGCTCCGTGGGCTGAAGGTTTCCGTTCGCACCTAACCGTGCGACTAGCTGATGGCTCTATGCGACCGCCGCACTATAGGAAACGCCCATTGCGCTGTCAACAAGCGGCCCACCATCTTGACATGAGACGGAAAGGCCATAAGATGGAAAGCAGTTTCACGATGGGTCAACCTCCGAAAGGCGTGCGCGATGAGTGGCGATTATCAAGTGCGTGCATTGGCGCGCGGTCTCGCGATTCTTACCTCCTTTACGCTCACGCACCCGGAGCAATCGTTGACCGCGATCAGCACGCGGCTTGGATTGGCGAAGGGGACGGCGGTTCGGTTGCTCACGGTGTTGGAGGAGCATGGGTTCGTGGAGCGCGCCGCCTCCGAGCGGTATCGCCTCGGTGTGCGCCCCTTTGAACTCGGCAGCATCTACGGACAGACTTTCTCGATTGAGCAGGCCGCCCGCCCGGCGCTGGAAACGCTCGCGCGGGAGTGCCAGCAGACGGCGAATCTCGGCATCCTCAATCAAGGGCAAGTCGTCCATATCGCGGTCGTGCCGCCGCAGCGCCCGATCCACTTCGCGGGGCAACTCGGGGCGCGCGAACTCGTTCATTGCACCGGGCTTGGCAAGGCGCTGATCGCGGACAGCCCAACGGAGGTGATCGCGGCAATCGTCTCCGAACACGGCCTGCCGAGCCGCACGCCGAAAACAATCACGACCGTGGACGCGCTGCACGACCGGCTCGCTGTCGTCCGCGAGCATGGCTACGCCACCGACGACGAGGAGTCCTTCCCCGGCCTGACATGCGTCGCCGCGCCGATCCGCGACGCGACCGGCACGACAGTTGCCGCCCTCAGCGTCTCCGGCACGACCGCCGAGTTCGAGGCGACCGACTACGCGCCCGCCGTTCTCGCTGCCGCCGCCACTGTCTCGCACCGGCTCGGCTACGGCGTCCGAGCGAGCAATGAGCAACGAGCAATGAGCAATGAGCAATGAGGACTGGAGAGAATCGCATTTCTCCCCTCTCTATCGCCAGACGGATCGCAAAGAGGTCGAAGCGCTGAGGTGATGGAGAGGGGCCGGGGGTGAGGAGAGATGATGGACAGACAGCGCGATAAAGAACTCTTCGATTTTATGCAGCGCGACCTCTACGTCTCGGTCGTCTCGGATGTCCTCGATAGCCTCGGCTACCGCGAGCAGGCAATGGATGCGACCATCCGGCCGATCTACAAGGACGCGATTGTCGTCGGTCGGGCGCATACCGCACTCTCCACCGATGTCTACGAGATGCCGTCGGACGCCTACAGTGCGGAGATTGCGGCGATTGACAGCCTGCGGCCGAATGACGTCCTCGTCGCGGCGACGAACCACTCGACACGCACCTGCTTCTGGGGCGAATTGCTCTCGACGACATCGCGGGCGCGCGGGGCGCGGGGCGCGATCATTGACGGCCATGTGCGGGATGCCCGGCGCATCGAGCAGATGCAATTCCCCGTCTTTGCTACGGGCCTCCGGCCAGTGGATTCCGCCGGGCGCGGATTCGTTGTCGCGCATGGGACGCCGGTTGTCTGCGGCGGTGTGATCGTCCATCCCGGCGATATCGTCTTCGGTGACAGCGACGGCCTCGTCGTCATCCCGCAGGCAGTGGAGCGAGAAGCGATCGAGCGCGCGAAGGAGAAAGTGGCGGGTGAAGACCGCGCCCGGCAGGACCTCGAACGCGGCGACCTGCTGCGCGATGTCTATGACCGGTATGGAATTCTCTGAGGAGTAACACGGTAAAAGTAACAAGTAGAAAGAGGGAGCGGCCATCCGCCTTGTTACTTTTACCGTGTTACTTCCCGTTCGCCGGAGGCGCAGATGATCGTTGATGTTCATACGCATACGCCGCGCTATCGGGATCGTGTGCCCGAGGCGGCGGCCGGACAGGTCAATACGAAGTGGAGCACCGGCAAGACGATCCAGATGGCGTACACCTGGGACGAGTTCAATGCCGCGATGGGGCCGGTGGATCGCGCGATCGTCTTCAATATCGCTGCGGACCCGCGCAATCTCTATCCGATTGATGAGCCGTATCTCGTGCCGGTTCCCGCCGTGAACGATGAGACGGCCGCGTTCGTCCATGCATACCCACAGAAGTACATCGGCTTCGTCACTGCCCACCCACACGATCCGCGCGCCATTGCGGAGATCGAACGCGGCACGCAGGATTTGGGGCTGCGGGGCATCAAACTTGGGCTCAATTACCAGAACACCGATCCCCTCGGCCCCGAGGCATTCCGCATCTATGACTACGCGCAGGCGCACCGGCTGCCGATCCTCGTCCATACGGGGACATCGCCGGTGCGCTTCGCGGATATAGACTACGCGCATCCTCGGCACCTCGATCGCGTCGCGATGGCCTTCCCGGACCTGACCGTCATCATGGCGCACATCGGCCACCCGTGGCAGACGGACTGCATCGCCGTCGTCCGCAAGCACTCACATATCTGGGCCGATGTTTCGGGGTCGGTGCTGCGGCCGTGGGGCCATTATAACGCGATGCGGATGGCGACCGAGTGGGGCGTGCTGGACAAACTGCTCTTCGGCTCCGACTATCCCGCCTCCACGCCGCAGGAGACGATGGAGAAATTGCGCGCCGTGAATAGCATCATCCGTGGTACGGCCTTGCCGCCTGTGCCCGAAGAAAAGATCGAAGAGATTATCCATCGGGACAGCCTCGCATTGTTAGGATTGGGCTGAGGACGAAGGACTGAGAAGGAACGATTCGCTCCCCTCTCCATCGCTGCCATGCTCTTGCGTAGGTCGAAACCAACGGGCGATGGAGAGGGCCGGGGGTGAGGTTCGATAGTGTACGGGAGGTGATGACCATGGTACATTCGACCGATCAACGACATACTCTGCTTTCACGCCGACGATTGCTGATCGGCGCGGCTGCCACGGCGGGCGCGGCAGTGCTGGCGGCATGTGGTGGTGGCAGCACGGCGACGAACACGCCCGCCGCGAAACCGACGACCGCCGCATCCTCGGCCGCTGCTGCGTCTCCCGCCGCCCCGGCGACTGGTGGGACCGCGCCGCCCGCGCCGACATCTGCCGCCCCCGCGACTGCCGCGACGAGCGGATCGCCGGTGACGGCGGCATCGCCCGCCACAACCGGTGCGGCGACAACGAGTGCGTCCGCGAGTAGTTCGCTGCCCGGCAAGAAGGGCGGCAAACTCGTCTGGGCACTGGAGTCCGATCCCGTCAACCTCATTCCGTATGGTGGCGTCTCGACTTCCAATATGTGGGGTAAGGAGTTCATCTACGACTCGCTGCTGGCGTGGGACAAAGACCTCAACGTGATCCCCGCGCTCGCGGAATCGTACGATCAGCCGGATGCGACGAGTTACGTCTTTCATCTGCGCAAGGGCGTCAAATTCCATGACGGCAAGGAACTGGACGCGGAGGATGTCAAGTACTCCTTCGACATGATGAAGGCGCCTCCGGCGCCCGGCATCAAGTGGCAGTGGTTCGCCTACAATGGCGTCGAGGTTGTGGACAAATACACCGCGAAACTGACGCTACCGATGCCGGACCCGACGGTGCCGGGTATTCTGGCCTGGTCGCGCTACACGCCGATTGTGGCGAACGGCGCGTTCGAGAAACTCAACGTCAATAGTCAGGCGATCGGCACCGGGCCGTATAAATTGGTCGAGTTCGTGCCGAACGATCATGTCACACTGACGCGCAACCCGGATTTCTGGCGGCCGGGCCTCCCCTATCTCGATGACATCACGCTGAAAGTGCTGCCGGATGAGCAATCCCGCCTCGCCGCGCTCCGCTCCGGGGCAATTGACGGCGGCACCTTCACCAGCGATGTCGCGCAGACGGCGAAGAACGACAAATCGCTGACGCTTCTGTCGGGCCTCGTCTCCTCGCCGAAGGTGATCCAGTTCACGATCAAGGCGGAGAAGAAGCCGTGGAACGATGTTCGGGTCCGGCAGGCGATCAATATGTCGGTGGACCGCCAGACGATCATTGACAATGTCTTTGGCGGCAATGCCGAACTCTCCGGCCCCGTCCCGCCCGGTTACGGCAACTGGTTCATTCCGGCGAGTGACCTTAAGAGCACGTATTACAAGGTGGACATGGCGGGGGCGAAAAAACTGATGGCGGACGCCGGTTTCGCACAGGGTTTCCCGGTTACGCTCCAGGCAATCTCCGCGCCGCGTTACTACACGCAGATCGCCGAGATTGTCCGCGAGCAACTGAAGCCAATCGGCATTGATGTGACCGTGCAGCCGCTCGAAATCGGCACGTTCGCCAAGAACAACGGCGATGGCACGTACGATTGGCAGTCTACCGGGCGCGGCATGCGTGGCGACATCAGCGGCTTCGTCAACGACTTCAACAAGGGCACCGGCAACTACAAAGTCTGGTTCGACGGCGGCTACGACAACCCGGAACTCGATCAACTCTATACGACCGGTCTGCAAACGACCGATCAGGCGAAGCGCGTGCCGATGTACCGGCGCATCCAGGAGATCATCCTCACCGAAGTGCCGAATCTGTACACGGTGCAAGACAAGAAAATCCAGATCGTCCGGAGCCGCGTGAAGAACATGTATGTCTCGTTCACGGACTTCAATACGGGCCTGCGCGAAGCGTGGGTCGAGGGGTAAGGCCCGGTGGGAAAGTATATCCTGCGCCGTCTGCTGCTGCTCATCCCGACGCTCGTTGGGATGAGTCTGCTGATTTTTCTGTTACTGCGGCTTCTGCCGGGTGATGTCGTGGACATTCTGCTCGGCGGCGACCAGCAGGCGGATAGCGCCTCGAAAGCGGCGCTGCGCAAGTCGCTCGGCCTCACCGATCCCCTGCCGGTGCAGTATGTCCGCTGGGTGAGCCATCTGCTGCGGGGTGATCTCGGCACGTCGCTGCGCAGCGGTCAATCGGTGAGCGCGCTCTTGCTCCACGCGATGCCTGTGACACTCGAACTGGCGGGCCTCGCCGTCGTGATTGGGACGTGCGTCGCCGTGCCGCTCGGCGTCATTTCGGCGGTCAAGCGGGACACGATCTTCGATTTCGGGGCGCGCGTGACGGGGCTGATCGGCCTCTCGCTGCCGAACTTCTGGATCGCCACACTCGCGCTCCTGCTCACCTCGACGAAGTTTCATTGGATCCCGGAGATCAACTACATCAACCCGCTGCACGATCCGCTCGGCAACCTCAAGCAGATGATTCTGCCTTCCACTGCCATCGCCGTTGGCTTGATGGCGATTGTGATGCGGATGACGCGCACGACGATGCTCGAAGTCCTCAATCAGGATTACATCCGTACTGCCCGCGCCAAGGGGCTGCGGGATCGGATTGTCGTCTATCGCCACGCGCTGCGCAACGCCTTGATTCCGGTGATTACCGTGATCGGCTTCCAGTTGGGCGCGCTGCTCGGCGGCTCGGCGATCATGGAGGTCATTTTCGGCCTCAATGGTCTCGGCAACACGCTCCTGCAAGCGATCTTCAACCGCGATTACCCACTCGTGCAAGTCGCCGCGCTCTTTCTCGCCACCGTCTTCGTCGTCATTAACCTGATCGTTGATCTGTTCTACGCCTATCTCGATCCACGGATTCGCCAGGGATGAGTACGCTCGCCGCCCCCGCCACCGCGACGGCTGAACGTCGGCCCGCGCGCCGCTTCGGTATCCCACCGAAGTGGCGCAATCCCATCGGCCTGATCGGCGCGGTCATTATCCTGCTCACCGTTCTGATCGCGGTGTGTGCGCCGCTGATCGCGCCCTACTCGCCCTCGGAGCAAAAGGCGAAGCGCCTCCTCGCCCCAAGCCACGCGCACCTGATGGGGACGGACGAACTGGGGCGGGACACGCTCTCGCGCATCATCTACGGCGCGCGCGTCTCCTTGCAAGTCGGCATCATCGCCGTCGTGATCGCCCTCGTGATTGGCACCCTGCTCGGCGTCGTCACCGGCTACTACGGTGGCCGGACGGACACGATTATCATGCGCTTCGTGGACATCATGTTCGCCTTTCCGGGCCTCATCCTCGCCATTGTCATCGCCGGGCTACTCGGCCCAAGCCGCCGCAATGCGATGATCGCTATCGGTATCGTCTACGCCCCTGCCTTTGCGCGCGTGATCCGCGGGTCGGTGCTGTCGGTGGTCACGGAGCCGTACCTCGAAGCGGGGCGGGTGATCGGCGCGCGGCATGGCTGGCTGATCCGGCGGTACGTGCTGCCCAACATCCTCGCGCCGCTCCTGGTCCTGACGACGATTTACCTCTCCACGGCAATCCTCAGCGAAGCGGCACTCTCGTTTCTCGGTCTCGGCGCGCAGCCGCCGGAGCCGTCGTGGGGTGGGATGCTGAACATCGCACGGACGTACATGGAAATCGCGCCATGGATGGCGATCTTTCCGGGGCTCGCGATCATGCTCGTCGTGCTCGGCTTCAACTTTCTCGGTGATGGGCTGCGCGACATCCTCGATCCCCGCCTCAGAGAGAATGGGTAAGTTGGTAGCGTAGGGCTCACACCCCACCCCCGTCCCACCAAAAACAAACGGAAAACCCCCCCCCCCAAAAAGCGGGAGGGGGCAAACCCAACTCAAAGCA
>JBPCPB010000358.1:0-7140 GCA_050999735.1 Thermomicrobiales bacterium
GTTGCCCGCGCGCCGGTACATGAGGATTTTCGATGCCGGGTTCGGCGGGTTGTTCGGCATTTCGAGGCCGAGGTCTTTGATCTTCTGCTCGATCTTCACGCAGGCACGCTCCCTTCGCTCCCTTCAATCGGACGACATGATGCTTATACCACCGCTACCGAGCAGGCGAAACGGCGACGGGGCTGAAACCGGGATGAGCGCAGAGGACACAGAGGACGCAGAGAGCGCAGAGAGGGAAAAGGGAAAAGGATGAGAACCCTCCCTTCCCCTTGGTTCTGATCTGTCTTCGCGGTTTCAATCTCGTTCTCTGTGCTCTCTGTGTCCTCTGCGCTCTCTGCGCTCATCCCGGTTTCAGCCCGCGGATTTCGGGTAGAATGGGTAAGCAGTATGGTGTGTGACGAGTAGAGCGTGCCGGAGGCAGGAAGGGAAGGTCGTTATGAGCGCCGTGGATGTTGCCGGATCGCTGCGTGAAGTACGCGAGCGGGAGTTCCCGATTGTGCGGGAATGCACCTATCTCAACGGGGCGTCGCAGGGGCCGTGGCCAACACGGACGGTCGAGGCGGTGCAGGAGGTCGTCGAGGCATGCCAGGTGCCGCACTTACCGCGCATGACCTCGCTACCACCCTATGAGCAGATCGCCCGCGAGCGCCTCGCGCGATTAATGGGTGCCGATCCGGGCGATATCGTCTTCACGAGCAACACGACGCACGGCATGAATATCGCCGTACAAGGGATCGCCTGGCGCGCGGGCGACAACATCGTCCTGCCGCAGCGGGAGTTTCCGTCGCTCTCGTACGCGATGTTCCACCTCAAGGAGCGCGGTGTCGAGGTGCGCTTCGTCCCCTTCTCGGGCGCGGGACCATCGGTGGATGAACTGATGGAACACGTTGACAGCCGGACGCGCGCGGTCGCATGCAGCGCGATTATGTGGGACACGGGCTACCGCGCCGACCTCGAATCGCTCGGCAGACGATGCGCTGAGAAAGGCTGTCTGCTGATCGTGGATGGCATTCAACTCGTCGGCGCAGGCCACTTGGATGTCAAAGCGGCGCGTATCTCGACGCTGGCGACGCACGGCTATAAGTGGCTCCTCGCCGGTTTCGGCGTCGGCGCGTTATATGTCGCGCCCGAGGCGGTGGATCAGATTTCACCCACCTTTATCGGCTCGCAATCGGTGGATGCCGTGCCAGACACCTTCGACGGGCAATTGAACTGGAAGCCGGGCGCGGCACGCTATCAGGCCGGCGGCGGCAACCGGATCGGCTGGGCCGCGCTCGCTACCTCACTCGGATTGATCGAGGAGGTCGGCATTGACACGATCGCGGAACGGAACCGCGCGCTCGCCGAACATCTCTATGCCGGCCTAGCCCGCAAGGAGAGCGTCGAGATCGTCAGTTCACCCGACCCCGCGCACCGCGCCCAGATTATCGCCTTCACGCTCGGCAGCAAAGAGCGGGACGCGGCGATGGAAAAGTAGTTGGGAGAGCAGGGGATCATCGTCGCGCTCCGCCCCCTCGGCTTGCGTGCCTCCCCGAACTTCTACAACACCGGGGAAGAAGTAAACCGCCTTCTCGCTGCCCTGCCGGACTGAAGACGAAACCAGCGAGAGCAACAGAACCGCAAAGATGCTTTGTGCGCCCTACACAGTGTCCGCGCGCCGTTTACTGACGCTTCGCTGCCGCATTGGCGCGATTCACGACGATGATCGAATGGATCACGCCCGGCACCCAAAAACAGAGCGTGAGGACGAGGTTCAAGAGCGCCTGAATCGGCTTGCCCTTAATCAACACCGCGACCGGCGGTAAGAGAATACAGAGAATGTAGATCATGATCGTTTCTCCTTTTGACTGATGGCATCATTACTCGCTCCCGATGCTCGTTCCAGCCCTCACTCGCATGACGCGAGCCGCGCGGGTAGCGAGTGGGTCTCATGCGCTCCTTTCAGTGGCAGCAGGCAGCGACTCATTCACAGCAGCATCTTGCGCATGAAGACGCGAGAGTAACCGTCTTCTACCCGGCGTTCGACTTCCTCGTAGCCGAGTTTGTGATAGTAGGCAAGATTCTCCGTCATCCGCTCATGGGTGTACAGGCGAATTTCGCACAGGTTTGCGGCGCGCGCTTGCCGCTCCACAAAGCCCATGAGGGCGTGCCCTAATCCCCTGCCCTGTTCTCTTGGATATACCGCGACATTTTCGAGGAACAGGTAATCCGTCCGAGGGAGCAATACAACGATACCATGCACTCCATCGTCGGCAGAAATAACGTAGACAGCGCCCTCGGCGATTAACGCGGCATAATCCGCAAGCATCGGCGCGGGTTTCTTCTCCATCCGCTCAATGTATTTCACATAGGCTGCATTGACACATGCGACAATTGCTTCCCGATCCTCAACGCGTGCCAGTCGAATTGTTACCTCATCCATTCCAATCTCCCCGGTGTGTCGAGCGATGAAGCCTTTTGGCCCATACCGCTACCCTGCGAGGTCACGGCCCGTGCGGTCGCCGCGCAGATAGCCGGCAACGGTGAGGGGCGGGAGGAGGAGGCCGCCGTCCACGAAGAGGGTTTGGCCGGTGGTGTATTGCGCTTCGTCGGAGGAAAGGTAGAGGGCGGCATGGGCGATCTCCTCCGGGCGGCCGGTGCGCTGGGCGGGGATGGCGGGTTCAGCGCCCGTCTTCTCCCACGCGTACTTCTCCTGCTCCTCCGGTGTGACGGCAACCTCGATGTAGCCGGGCGCGATGCAGTTGACGCGGATACCGAAGCGCGCCCATTCGAGCGCCATGCTCTTCGTCAGGCGGTTCAACCCCGCCTTCGCCACGCCGTACGCCGCGTCGTTCGGCCAGGCGTGGTCGGAGTGGACGGACGAGATGTTGACGATTGCGCCGCCACCGCCGCGCTCCGCCATGTGTTGCGCCGCCCGTTGTCCGCACAGGAACGGCGCGGTGACGCAGAGATCAATCGTGTAATGCCAGTCTTCCGGTGTCAGATGCAGGAGTGCATCGCCGCGCCCGCCGCCCGCGTTGTTGATGAGGATGTCGAGCCGCCCGAAGTCGCGGATCGTGTCGTCCACGACGCGCGTGCAGTCGTCCGGGTTCGTCATCTCGGCGTGCCAGACGAGGGCGCGCCGCCCCATCGCCTCGATCTCCCGCGCCGTCTCCATCGCCCCGTCCTCGCGCCCCCGGTAGGTGATCGCGACATCCGCTCCCTCGTGCGCGAAGACGAGCGCCGTCGCCCTGCCAATCCCGTGGCTCGCCCCTGTCACCAGCGCAATCTTTCCATCCAGCCGCATCGCATTGCTCCTTCCATCTTGTCCGCTCGTATGGCACCGTTCTCATCACCTATGGTACCGTACCATTGGCGGGAAAGATTCAACCACAGAGATCACAGAGGACACGGAGAGCACAGAGAAAAGAGATTATGAAGACGACGCAATAAGAGAAAGCCTTGATTCCTTCACTTTTTTCTCCTCTCCTCTGTGTCCTCTGTGATCTTTGTGTTCTCTGTGCTTTCGTATTCTGGAGGTGTTTGATGGCGACGCAATTGCAATCGTATATCGGCGGGGATTGGCGGCGCGGGGTGCGGACGGGGCAGGATAGTAGCCCCGCGAACCCCGGTGAAGTCGTGGCGGAGGTTTCGATGGGCGATGCCGCGCTGGCGGCAACGGCGGTCGAGGCGGCGCGTGATGCCTTTCCGGCGTGGCGCGCGATACCCGCCCCGGCACGCGGCGAAATTCTCCGCAAGGCGGCGGAACTGCTCGATCAGCGGGCCGAAGCGGTCGGGCGCGATCTGACGCGCGAGGAGGGGAAGACGCTCGCTGAGGGGATCGGCGAGACGCGCCGCGCCGTCCAGATTCTGCGCTACTTCGCGGGGCAGACGCTCGAACCGGACGGCGAGACCTACCCCAGCAACTCGCCGATCACCTTCCTCTACGCGCGCCGCGAGCCAGTCGGCGTTGTCGCGGCGATCACGCCGTGGAATTTTCCCATCGCGATCCCCGCCTGGAAGATCGCCCCGGCACTGGCCTACGGCAACACCGTCGTCTGGAAGCCCGCCGAGATCGTGCCGCTGACCGCCGTGCATTTCCTGCAGGCACTCGTGGATGCCGGGCTGCCGAAGGGAGTCCTCAATCTCGTCCTCGGCAAGGGGTCGGAGGTCGGCAACGTACTGACGACGCATGCGGCGGTGGACGCAATTACCTTCACCGGCTCGAACCCGGTCGGTCGCGCGCTGCAAGCCGAGGCAATCCAGCACGGCAAGAAGGTGCAATTGGAACTCGGCGGCAAGAACCCCGCCGTCGTGTTGGCGGACGCGAATCTCGATCATGCCGCCGAGCATGTGGCGCGCGGCGCGTTCCTCAGCGCGGGCCAGAAATGTACCGCAACGAGCCGCGTGATCGTCGAACAATCGGTGCTGGGTGACTTTCAGGACCGGCTTGTCGCGCTCATCGAGAGCTGGAAACTTGGCGATCCGCTCGATGCGGCAACGCGGGTCGGCCCCGTCGTCTCGCAGGATCAGATGGAGACCGTCACCGGCTATCTCGATGTCGGGGCAAAGGAGGGCGGGCGCGTCCTCACCGGCGGCAAGCGCGCGACAAATCTTGGCGATGGCTATTACATCCAGCCAACCGTCATCACCGATTTGCGCCAGGATAGCCGTGTGGCGCGCGAAGAAATCTTCGGCCCGGTCGCCGCCATCATCCCCGCGCGTTCGTACGACGAAGCGGTCACACTGGCGAACGACACGCCCTTCGGCCTGACATCCAGTCTCTTCACCACCGACCTCTCCCGCGCGCTGCGGTTCGCGAACGACATTCGCACCGGCGTCGTCAAGATTAACCAGGAGAGCGCGGGCCTCGAATATCAAGTCCCGTTCGGCGGCATGAAGGAGAGTTCGTCCGGCTCCCGCGAACAGGGCAAAGCGGCGCGCGAATTCTTCACCCAGTGGAAAACCGTCTACCTCGACCCCTCGCCGTAAGAGAGTTTTAGCGCAGGGAACACAGAGGACACAGAGAGCACAGAGAACATAGAGCGATTTATTGGTTTTGCTCTTCTCTGTGTCCTCTGTGTTCTTCGTGCCCTCTGCGTCTCTGCGGTTCAAGTGTTTCCGTCCCGGCGTGGCGCAGAATTGTGCTTTGTCTAGTAATCATGGATACTACGCGCGGGAAATCGGAAAAGTGATCCAATGGAGAAGGGAAAGACGATGCATTCGTTCGATAATGCGCGTGGAGAAAACGCGAGGCGTCCGGTGCGGCGTCGGGAGATGCTGAAACTGGCGGCTGCCGGAAGCGTCGCCGCTGTGCTGGCCGCTTGCGGCGGCAGTGCCGCCACCAATACGCCGAAGCCCGCCGGGACAACCGCGCCAGCAAGCACGACGGCCGCGCCCGCCGCAACCAGTGCGCCCGCTGCGACGAGCGCACCCGCTGCAACTGCGGCGGTGAGTTCCGCTGCCGCCGCGACCCGACCGGCCGGAAGCGTCGCCGCGCCGAGTGGCACGACCGCGCCCGCTGGGACGACGGCTGCCGCGACCAGCCCGGCGGCGAGCGCGGCGTCTGTCGCGGTGAAGGATACGATCAAGGTCGGCATCGTCACATCGAAGTCCGGCCCGCTCGCGTCGTACGGGGCGCAATATCTCGACGGCTTGCAGATCGGCCTCGACTACGCGACCAAGGGCACGGGCGCCATTGCCGGGCACAAGATCCAACTGGACATCAAGGACGATGCGGGCGACCCCGCGACCGGCGTTGCGGCAGCGAAGGACTTTATCGGGCAGGGATACAAGATCCTTGGCGGATCGGTCGTCTCCGGCGTCGCCCTCCAAGTCGCGCCGCTGGCGGAGCAGAATCAGGTGCTCTTCATCAGCGGCCCGGCGGCGGCGGACGCGATCACCGGCATCAACGGGTACACCTTCCGCTCCGGGCGGCAGTCATTGCAGGATGTGCAGACGGCGAAGTCATTCCTCACCGACCTTAAGGGCAAGAATGTCCTCGTCTTCGCGCAGGACTCCGCCTTCGGTCAGTCGAATGTCGCGGCAGTCAAGCAGATCTTCGGTCCCGATGGCGCGACGGTGGACCAACTGCTCGTTCCGCAGGATGCGAAGGACTTTGCGCCGTTCGCGCAGCAGGTCGCGGGCAAGAAGCCGGACCTCGTCTTCGTCGCCTGGGCGGGGACGACCGCGACCGCGATGTACGGCGCACTCGACAGTCAGGGCGTCCTGACGAGCAACAAGGTCGTTACCGGTCTCGACCAGCGCTCGACCTACCCGATTTTCGGTCCGGCGGCGGATAAGATCGCCTTCCTCTCGCACTACATTTACCAGGCGCCGCAGAACGAGGCGAATCAATCCCTCATTGACGCGCTGAAAAAGAAGAATCAGGTGCCCGATCTCTTCGACCCGGACGGCTTCGCGGGCGCGCAGATGATCGTCCACGCGATTGAGGGCGCGGACGGCAGCGACGTGAAAAAGATGATCGCGGCGCTGGAAGGGTATGCCTTCAAGGGCGTGAAGGGCGATTACACGATTCGCAAGGAAGATCACGCGCTTATCCAGCCGATGTTCCAGGTGAAACTCGTCAAGCAGGGCGACGGCTACGAGTCACAGCCCGTCGCCACCGTCGCCGCCGATAAAGTCGCACCGCCAGTCAAGAAGTAGCGAATGAACCTGAACCGCCAGGATGCAGCACAGAGGTCGCAGAGATCACAGAGGGCACAGAGAAGAAAATAGGAATCCTCTCCGTGTCCTCTGTGTCCTCCGTGTTCTCTGTGCCCAATCTCTCTTTACGCCGCGGAGGGGCGATGACCGCGATGATTTTGGAGACGCGCGATCTGACGTTGCGCTTTGGTGGCGCGACGATCGTGGACAATGTCTCCTTCGGCGTGCCGGAGGGAGAGTTCGTCTCGGTGATTGGGCCGAATGGCGCGGGCAAGACGAGCCTCTTCAACCTCTTCAGCGGCCTCTATGCGCCGACGGGCGGCACGATCTTTTTTCGGGGCGAGGAAATTGCCGGCCTGCCGCCGTTTGCGCGGGTGCGGCGGGGCTTGGGGCGGTCATTCCAGCAGACGACGATCTTTCCCGGTCTGCCGGTGCTGGAGAATACGCGGCTGGCGGTGCAGGCGGGCCGACCCGGCAACTTCGCGCTCTGGCGTG